>NZ_CAWPNJ010000038.1:0-91109 GCF_963889195.1 Calothrix sp. FACHB-168 | reverse complement strand
TTTACACTCCCTGCATCCCCTTCACCAAAGGTACTTGCAGATAGAAAAGAACGACCCAACAGTTCTAAAGACTGAGTGGAAATATCCACACCCCCTGCTTTTCCTTTTGATCCTGAATTTACTTGACTAGTAGCAGAACTATTACCATCAAACTTAACACTACCAGTAGTGGTAATCTTTACACTCCCTGCATCCCCTGTTCCCCTGGTACTTGCAGATAGAATAGAACCACCTAACAGTTCTAAAGACTGAGTGGAAATATCCACACCCCCTGCTTTCCCTACTGCTCCTAAGCGTACTTGACTACCAGCAGAACTATTACCATCAAACTTAACACTACCAGTAGCAGTAATCTTTACACTCCCTGCATCCCCTTCACCAAAGGTACTTGCATCAAAAAAAGAACCACCTAACAGTTCTAAAGACTGAGTGGAAATATCCACACCCCCTGCTTTCCCTACTGCTCTTGATTCTACTCGACTAGCAACATAACTTCTATCATTAAACTTGATAGAATCAGTAGCAGTAATCTTTACACTCCCTGCATCCCCTTCACCAAAGGTACTTGCAGATAGATAAGAACCACCCAACAGTTCTAAGGACTGAGTGGAAATATCCACACCCCCTGCTTTCCCTACTGCTCTTGATTCTACTTGACTCACAGCATAACTTCTATCATCAAACTTGATAGAATCAGTAGCAGTAATCTTTACACTCCCTGCATCCCCTTCACCAAAGGTACTTGCAGATAGATAAGAACCACCCAACAGTTCTAAGGACTGAGTGGAAATATCCACACCCCCTGCTCTTCCTTTTGCTACTGAACTTACTTGACTAGTAATATGACTTCCAGCATTAAACTTGACTGTACCAGTAGCGGTAATTTTTACATTACCTGCATGACCAGGACTACAGCTACAGATAGTAGCAGATAGATAAGACCCATTAAGGAGTTCTAGGGTGTTAGTTGAGATGTCAATACCACCTGCATTTCCCACTGCTGCTGAACTAGCTTGACTAATAGCAGAACTATTAACATCAAACTTGATAGAATCAGTAGCAGTAATCTTTACACTCCCTGCATCCCCTTCACCAAAGGTACTGGCAGAAAGTACGGCACCATTGGTAACTTCTAGGGAGCCTGTAGTAATGGATACGCCTCCTGCATCGCCCACTGCTCCAAAGTTAACATCGCTGTATGCCGCACTGATATTTCCATCCTGACTTTCGCCATCAAATTTGACCAAGTCAGTAGCAATAATGGTGACACTGCCTGCATTACCTTTTCCAAAGGTATCGGCAGAAAGTACGGCACCATTGAGTACCTCCAGGGAGCCTGTGGTAATGTATACACCTCCGGCATTACCCACTGCCCTGGATTCCACTGTGCTGAAGATTCCACTGGAATCAATTTCATCGTTATTGATGAAAAAATTTCTTCCCAATCGATTGCTGCCTACACCATTAAAAGAAACTTTATCACTGGCAGTAATCTTTATATTGCCTGCATCTCCCTCCCCAAAAGTGCTAGCAAACAGTTGGCTGCCACCCGTCACCTCCAATGAGGCAGTTGTGACGTTGATGTCACCTCCTTGACCCTTACCACCTCGTCTAATTTGGGTAATTAAAGATGCACCTTTCTCAAGAGATACTTCGGGTGCTGTAATGTTGATACTTCCGCCTATACCGAATGAGGTTATACCAACCTCACTGAAAACCTCACTGTTGTTGCTCACAAAAACCTGATCGCTTGCGGTAATATTTACATTACCAGCCCTGGCAAGTGTGCCATTCTGTCCCTTTCCAGCGATGATGCTGGCTGCTACAATTGCCTCATCTTTGATAATAACTAAGTTTGCCGTGATATTGATGTCATTGCCGTTGCCTATTCCCCCACTCGCTACATCACTGCCAACAGTGGGTTGGAAATTACCATTTAATCCAGCTAAGGAAACTGTATCCTTAGCTTTAATAGTCACACTCCCTGCATTACCTGTTCCACCATTATTTCTGCTCAACACTTGAGCACCATTGGTAACTTCTAGGAAGCCTGTGGTAATGGATACATCCCCGGCATTGCCCATTGCTCCACGACTCACTTGGCTGAATGCCCCACTGTTACGTCCATCCTTACCTTCCCCATCAAATTTGACCAAATCAGTGGCATTAATGGTGACACTGCCTGCATTACCTTGTCCTCTGGTACTGGCATTAAGTTGAGCACCATTGGTAATTTTTAGAGAACCTGTAGTAATGAATACACCCCCTGCATCCCCCACTGCTTCTGATCCTACTTGACTACCAGCATAACTATTACCATCAAACTTAACAGAATCAGTAGCAGTAATCTTTACACTCCCTGCATCCCCTTGACCAAAGGTACTGGCGGAAAGGAATCCACCATTAAGTACCATTAGAGAGTCAGTGGTAATAGTGACGTTGCCCCCATTTCCTTGTCCCCCAAAATTATCGGAAGTAAGTGCGGAACCATTGAGTATTTCAAGAGAGCCTGTAGCAAGTGATACATTCCCTGCGTTGCCCATGCCCGCAGAATTTACATCGTTAAAGGCAAAACTTTGATTATCAAACAAAACAGAATCAGTTGCCTTAATTGTAATATCTCCAGCAGTGGCCTCCAATGTACCTAAACCTGAACGAATCCCAGCCAAAAGTTGGCTCCCTTCTCTTACCTCTAAATTCCGGGCATTAACGCTAATTGAGCCTCCCCCACCAGCACTCACATCAATAATTGCACCATTAATCAGTGATACATCGGCTCTTGCCACATCATCAGGTACAGTCAAACTCAGATTGTTAGCATCAACATTTAACCCTACTGTTCCATCACCTGCTAACCCTGCCAACTCCACTCGTCCACCGAAAGCATTCAATCCCCCTCCATTTATGGTGATGTCTCCACCCACTAGCAGCAAGCTGCGACTATTTGGTACTTGTAGATTTGACCTACTTTCTATTCTTCCCCCTTGAAGTTGATTGAAGAAGAATGCAGAAGGATTGATTGTCAGTAAGTCCGAAGGAGGCTGAGGATTTGTGGCACTGAAAAAGCCTTGATTTCCAAACCCAATGCTATTGGCTGTAGTCCCCACAAAGGAACCATTCACATCCAAACGAGCATTAGCTCCAAAAATAATCCCATTGGGATTCAAAAAAAAGAAGTTGGCATTACCCAAAACCCCCAGTGTCCCCAAAATATTAGAAACATTACTTCCCGTCACCCTTGTCAAGATATTCTCAATGCCACTGGGATTGGTGAAATATGCGCCTCTTCCTGAGTTAATGTTAAATTCTTGAAAGCTGTGGAAGAGGTTACCCCCGCGAATTGCACCTCCATCAATTCTGTCACTGGGAATCCCTTTGATAATCACGTCGGAAGTAACAACTGAACTTTCAGCACCAAGAGTACCATCAGGAATGATTTGCGCCTTAACTGATTTCAACGAAGTTAAACTCAAGCAGGTAAGGCTGCTTACTAGGAACCAAGAGCAAATATAGGTAAATCGCACCACTACCTTTTTGTGTTGAAACTTGGCTGACGGTGATATATTACCATTTTCCCAAGTCTCACTTAAACGAATATATCCAGTTTATAAAATCTTTATATACATATGTACATAAACTACAGAAAAATACAGCAGATTTCAGGTAAATGAAGTACGCGCTTTGGGGCATGGCAGTGCCAGTGCCCCTACAATCAACGATATAATCTGTACTTCACCAACTAGCAATCTGCTGTATAACCTGTGTTCTTGCCATGTCCTAGCTTGGGAGTTAACGGATACAAGAGGAATACCCCGGTCAAAATGTGCAGTGAAGCGATCGCTTTTTGACCAGCGTAAACCCAAACCCACAGATGCTAAACTGACGTGAGTGCGACGCAGAGGAAAGCCCAAAAAGCTTGCTAGATATGAATTTGCTATTCCTCAGCAGGCAATGAAAACAGTCCCTAGTGTATCTGGGGGCTGCCCTTTGTCCCTTGATCTTTGGCTGTGTAACTCGATCTGGTATCGCTGGGTGGAAGTAGATACAAAAGTTGGTGCATCAGGATTAACACTCTACAGATGTCTGCAAAAAATTAGTCAGTCGAATGTGAATAAGAAGAAAAATCCCAACCAATTAATTAATAGAGAGAAACACAAACTCGTAAATATCAAAAAATCCATGTCAATACGACTAGCTTTAACCTCATTTAATTGTTTAATGTTAGTAGGTTGCAATCCAAATATGCCTAACATAAAAACATCAGATTTTACCGAAATAAAACCGACAGAAAATGTCCAATTATTAGCAAACAAAATATCAATAAATCAAGAGTCAACTCAGATTAGTAATTACATGACTCTTAGCGAATCAGGGATGACAAATAATTTAGGTAATCCACTTTTTGAGCTTCGTCTGTATGCTAATGGCAAGCTAATCAATAGTTTCATGGCAGTATCAGGAAGAAATTATACACAAAACAGAAATCGTCATGTTTCTGGCACTGAAGCACCATTGCCCAATGGAATATATAAAGTAGCGCGAACTCATACTAGAGGAACAATTACAGAAGCTGGTGAGCGTTTTCTACCAATAACACCTCAGTTCTCTACAGGTCGTACTGCATTAGGTATTCATGTAGACCCATCCTTTAACAAGAACAACGGTGAAGACGGTACTTCTGGATGTATTGGCATGATTAGCCGAGAAGATTTAGATACGCTGTTGAACTATGTAAATAGATATCAACCAAAGTATCTTGATGTCCAAATTTAGAAATTAAAATCTAGGATTTTATCTGCTTAGATTTGATTCCTAAATTTTTTCCGAAGACTGATATTTCATATTCACAATTTTTCATTTTGTCAAGGAGTATTTGGATTATGTTTAAAGCTTTCATGGCTAGCGTAGTAATTTTGGCAACTGCTTTACCTGCAAGTGCCCAAGTCGGCCCTGGTCTTGGTAGAACTGATGTTGTATCTCGTCCCCAATCTTATGCCAAAGTTTGTACTAAGGATACATATGGTCGGTTGTCTATACGTACTAGACCGGGGCAAAACTTCGCAAAAATTGGAGAAGTTAGAAATGGAAGTTTAATACCTTTAATGAGAGGTCAATATAGTCGCGATGGTTTTTATTGGTGGAATATTTCCCACAATGGTATACGTGGTTGGGTACGTGCTGATTATGTCTGTGGCGATCCACAATAAGCTGTTTCGCATTTAATTTGCACATATGAATCCTGTTGACTGTTGACTGTTAACAGTCAACAGTCAACAACCACAGCGAGTAGTTAGGCAATTTTTAAGATAAACTAAGATTAAGTACCAAAATCGGGATAAAAACTCCACCTACAAAAGGATGGAGTTTTGTCAGTAGTTAGTGGTCAGTGGTCAGTGGCAAAGATTTCTAAAAACCACCCACCCTTGGGATGGGGTTTGAAACTGTAAGTTGAATTCTGAACAAACCTGCCCATTCTTACCCATTTATAGGTAGTGTTTGCCTGTTATGATATGATGAAATTAGGTAAAGCCGCCGTTAAATCGGATGGTAAGTAGTACTTTACCTATTTTTTGGACAAGACAACGCCTAATAAGCTTTGAATCAACAGTCTGCAACAATTAGTGCAAGTAATCCCAAACTTTATGGATGGGATAGAGGGATTGCCGTTTATCCCTGTAGTTTTAGGACTTTGGACTAAGATTACAAACTAAGTTGTCTAGTATTGTCTATCTTTGGGTAGATTTGTACAGATTTCTATGAACGGTATTAGACTCCTTTAAAAAACAACTGACAACTGACAACTGACAAGCGAAGCGGAATAAAATAATCCTTTTTTAGCAAAAAAATTATATTTTTAATCAGTTTATGCGTTCTCGCCAAGATATTACAGAATTATTCTCAACATTCGCGCAGTTAGAAGCAGATAGATTCCGGAAATGGTTAACAGATCCCAAGTTGTGTCGAAGTATCAAAAAATGCTTAGACCACTACCCAGAAGCATTGAACGCAGAAAACTTTTGGGCAATTTACTGGTACAAGCATTGGTATAACCAATCTCAGAGTCTTGCCAAGATGCACTTGTCTGCTTATTTACAAGAACAATGTTATTGGGCGGCTCAGAAGACTGTTGCTAAATTTACACTCAACCAATATGGTCTAGCTGACTACTTTCAACTAGCAAATGCTGAGGTGGAAAACATCCTCAAAGGCTTTAAACCTGAAATTAGCAATAACTTACAAGCCTATGCAAAAATGGCAATTCCCACTCGGTTGAGAGATATTTTACGGCAACGCAAGGAAGCTGATAGCTCTACCAATTGGGCATTGTTACGCAAGGTGAGCAAAAAGCAGGTATTAGCATCTTTATCACACGCTGGATTATCACCAGCGATGATTGCTCAATATCGTTTAGCTTGGTTTTGTTTTAAAGAACTGTATGTGCCAAACCCGGCGGGTGCTAATAGTAAATTACCAGAACCAAATCGCCAACTTTGGGAAGCGATCGCTAATCTCTACAACAGCGAACGACTAAACCAATTAAGTCAACAAGCTCCACAATGTAGTATAGAGACAATTGAACAGTTGTTAACTCGTACTGCTACCTACCTGCGTGATTATCTCTATCCACCTGTGAGTTCTCTAGATGCACTCAAATCAGAAGATGATTCTAACATCACCTTGGATTTGCCAGACCCTTCCTCTGACTCATTAATAGCTGATATCCTAGCCCAAGAAGAGGCCCAAAACCGCCAAGAGCAACTGTCTCAAATAAATGCTGTATTGTTAAAAGCTTTACAAGGGTGCAATGCCCAAACCCAAGAAATAATTAAACTATACTACCAACAGGGAGTGACTCAACAGGATATTATCAAACAATTACAGATTAGCCAGCCCACGGTTTCTCGTCGGTTGATTAAAGCCAGAGAATCCTTGTTGGCAACATTAATCAACTGGAGCCAGGAGACATTGAATATTTCTATGACTTCCAACCAAATAAAAGATATGAGTAATGTTTTGGAAGAATGGCTCAGAAGTAATTACAACCCAACCTAATTTCACAATCACCAAGTAGTAAAGAGTATTAAAAATGACTTATGTATTTGCAGACCCAAGAGAATGGGAGCTAGAAGTTTCGCCAACAATCCAACAGCAATCTTGGCAGTATAGCCAAGTTTATGCTACACCTAGCAGTCGTTGGCACGCCTATATCAATCAAATTTGCCTGGATGTCTTTTTAGATTGGATGCAAGCAGAATATGTTCCTGATGCTACCGCCTGGGAATGCCTACCTGGTGTGCCGGGTTTTTGGGAATTTGTGAATGGTGCGGTAGTTTTATTAGGACAGAAGCGAGTTGTGTTAATTCCCAGTGAAGTAATAGATGATGGAGAACTAGAAGTACCCCAAGAATGGGTAGATATTCCCCACTGGGCGGCAGATTACTATATAGCAGTGCAAGTTAAGCCCAATGAGAATTGGGTAAGATTTTGGGGCTATACAACCCATCAACAGCTTAAATCATTGGCTAATTATGATCCCATAGATCGAACTTATTGCATAGATGCCCAAGATTTAACCAAAGACCTCAATGCTTTTTGGATGACTTACCAATTCTCTCAAGAACAGATGAAAGCCGCGATCGCTCCTTTGGGAGAATTATCCACTACGCAAGCAGAAAATCTCTGCCAGCGTTTAGGAAATTCCTCTGTGGCTTTTCCTAGATTATCAGTGCCATTTATCACCTGGGGAGCGTTGCTGGATAATCAACAGTGGCGGCAACGTTTACACCAACAGCGACAACAACAGTTACAGTCTTCTTGGGAACAAGTTAATCTTAGTAGTTGGCTGGAGGGCATTTATGAGACTTCTTGGAAAACCATTGAGACATTTTTAAATACAAATGCTCAGAGTCTAGCTTTTAGTTTTAGAAGTAGTTTTGGGTTAGCAAATGCTAGTGTTAAACGAGCCAAGTTGATTGACTTGGGAATGCAACTAGAGTCTCAACAACTAGTGCTATTAGTGGCTTTGAAACCAGAAGCAAACAAAACAACTAGTATTCGCGTACAATTACATCCTGCTAATGGAGAAACTTATCTACCTGCTAATATAAAGCTAACTTTGCTTACAGAATCAGCCGAAATAATTCATCAAGTACAAAGTCGAGAACAAGATAACTATGTACAATTACCGCGTTTTGATGGAGAGATAGGAGAATGTTTTATTATCCAAGTTGCTGGTGATGATTGGCAAATAACAGAAAATTTTGTGGTTTAAATAGCCCACAGTCAACCTATGAGTAAGCTATTAGTTTTCAGTTTGTTAGGAGGTGACTTTAAGCAAGGATTTGCTGTAGTTACTGCTCAACTTTGGGATACTAACCAATCATTAAGTGTGAAATTTATCGGTAGTTTGCCACCAGTACCAGAACTTCCCAATATTTATCACAAATGGCGATTGCTCTACGAAGCCGTACATTGTCGCTTGGGCAGCAAGCAACGTATAAAAGTAAACCAGCAAGATATTACTAATATTTCTATAAATGACTTTAATGATGTTTGTCAACAGCTACAAAGGTATATTAATGATTGGTTAAAATCTGAGTCATTCCAAAATATTGAGCGGCAGTTGCGGACTTTACTTAGCCCCAATGATGAAATTAGAGTCATTTTTGAGACAAATGTTGCTCTTTTGCATCGACTACCTTGGCATTTGTGGGATTTTTTCGAGCATTATCCCCAGGCTGAATTAGCTTTAAGTAATCAAGAATATTCATCTCTTCATCTAACACAAAAAACTCCTACAGGTAAAGTCAAAATTTTGGCTATTTTAGGTAATAGTGTTGGTATCGATATTGAAAAAGACCGTTATTGGCTGGAAGGTTTGGCAGATACCCAAGTTAAGTTTTTGGTGGAACCAACCCGCAAAGAACTAGATGAGCAACTGTGGAATCAGGATTGGGATATTCTATTTTTTGCAGGACATAGTGCCAGTCTTGCAGATGGAGAACTAGGGCAGATTGACATTAATCAGACAGATAGTTTAACCATTCCCCAGTTAAAAAATGCACTCAAGAAAGTAATTTTACAAGGTTTAAAACTGGCAATTTTTAATTCCTGTGACGGCATTGGTTTAGCAAGAAATTTAGCTGATTTAAATATTCCTCAAATGATTGTTATGCGCGAACCAATACCAGATTTAGTAGCGCAAGAGTTTTTGAAAAAATTTCTTTCTGCCTTTGCAGGTGGTAAAACATTATATGCAGCTGTGAGAGAAGCAAGGGAAAGATTGCAAGGATTAGAAAATGACTTTCCCTGTGCCAGTTGGTTGCCTCTAATTTGTCAAAATCCTACAACTGTGCCAGTAACTTGGCAAGAACTCTGCGGTAATTCTAGTAATCAGAAATTTATAGATATTGGTTTGACAAACAGTGACAGTGATAGTAAATCTCTGGATATTGGTTATACAAACAATTCTAGTGATATTCAATCCCTCGATAAAGGTTCTACAAACAGCAGAATTTCGACTCCAAAATGCAACCTTCAGACTGTAATTTTAACGAGTGTAATCATAGCAGCCTCAACCATAGGTTTGAGGTATTTAGGCATCCTTCAGACAGCAGAATTGCAAACCTTAGACCACATGTTGCGACTGCGACCAAAACAAGAGCAAGATTCAAGGTTGCTAGTTGTTGAGATTACCGAAAAAGATATTCAATCTTACCAACAAGAGATTGTCCGAGGCACGAAATCAATTCCAGATCATAAATTAGCCCAGTTACTGCACAAAATACAACAATATCAACCACGAGTAATTGGACTGGATCTTTATCGAGATTCTCAAGACCCTAAAAAACCAAACCAGAGAAACCTGGTTGATGAACTAAAAGCAGATACAGTTGTTGTCGCCTGCAAAGGTAAAGATAGTAAATTTGACCCTCAAGGTGTACAACCTCCGAACAAAGTACCTGTAGAACGTCAAGGTTTTACGGATGGAATTGAAGATTCTGACTATATAGTGCGTCGGCAAATTCTCATGATGGAGCAAGAAGCTTCATCTCCTTGTAAAACAATTCATTCGTTGAGTTTTCAACTTGCTGCTCGTTATTTATTTGACGAAAATATTCAAGTTAATGTAAATAAAGATGATATCAAGTTTGGCGATCAAGTATTACACCGTTTAAAGCCAGGCTATAGTGGTGGCTACCAACAAGGGGTGGATTTAGGTGGCTTTCAAATATTAGTCAACTACCGCGATACCAATTTCCAAAAAGTTTCTCTAGAAGATATATTTAATGATAAAGTAAACCCTGAGTTAGTCAAAGATAAAATAATTTTGATTGGAGTCACGGCTAATACTGTCAGCGATATTTGGGCAACTCCCTATAGCGTTGTGCAGCAGCCTGCAAGGATACCAGGCGTGTTGATACAAGCGCAAATGGTCAGCCAAATTATCAGTGCTGTGTTAGACCAACGAGTTCTGCTTTGGGTCTTTCCTTACTGGGGTGATATTCTGTGGATTCTTGGATGGAGTTTAATTTCTGGTTTATTTATTTGGCGTATCAATTCACGTTTAGGTCAAGGCTGCACTATCGTTGCTACAGTTATAGTCTTATACGGAGTTTGTACAGTCATCATTAGTATATCTGGGGCATGGGTTCCTTTTGTTCCTTCAACCTTGGCTGTGATTTTAACTGCATCTGGTATCGCTGCACGTAAGTATAAACCATATTCGAGTGAATTTATATAGATACATAACTTAGTGCATCAGCATTAGCCCCTTACTGATGTCTGCAAAAAATTAGTCAGCCAAATGTGAATAAGAAGAAAAATTCTAACCAATTAATTAATAGTGTAGTTCACAACGAGGCTTTTATTTTACAGCAGTTTTCATGCATTTGAACCACAATCGTAGTAGGGGCACGGCATCTACAATCTTCTCGTATACAATAATCTTACTGGTGCCGTGCCCCTACAGTGTGGTCTATTTACCTGAAAATTGCTGTAAATTCCATTTACATGGCTTGATGAAGTTACTGGAGAACATATCATTGATCTTTTTAATAGGATGTTTTAAAAGTAGGAGAATAAATAAAAACAGTAGACCGAAAACTTCTGCAATTGACCACAAAATCGCCAAAAGTTGGGAATAACCTTAATTTGTCGCTGCGGTCAAATAATCTGTCGCTCTACCAAGCAATCCGTTGCTCGTTTTATACTTTCACAGTTGCTCATCTTATTCTTATGAAATTACTATCCAAATCTATGAAGTTGATTCTAGCCAGTGCTTTGGTGTTTAGCAGTACCTTACAATATCCAGTACAGGTAACAGCCCAAACTAAACTACCTGCAAATACTCAACCACCTGTACAACCAGTCAAAAACCCTCCTATACCTAAAAAGGGAACTTACCGACCAGTTTTTGTTCCACCACAACCACCTGCTGGGTTAAGTACTATATCTGGACGTAGAAGCGGAATGGGTAGCCGCAATGATTGTCCTGCGGTAGAAACTCCCTTGACGGCTTTAGTCCCTTTTCAAGAGCGCGTAACCACTAATAAACAAACAAATACATCAACGCCAGTAGATGTGTGGGGACTAACTACCTCTGAACGTCCAATGTTTTGGTTTTATGTTCCTTATAAAAATGTGAGTGCTGAATTTGTCCTACAGGATAGCGAAGAAACCGAAATTTATAAACAGGAAAACATCGCCCTCACAGCAAATTCTGGTGTTATTGGGATTTCTCTGCCATCTACTGTGACACCATTAGAAGTCGGTAAAACATATCGCTGGTTTTTTAAAATTCGTTGTCATCAACAACAAACAACGAGTGTTCCTATATATGTAGAAGGAGACATTCAAAGAGTAAAATTGAATCCTAGTTTAGAGCAACAGTTGCAAGCGACAACAGATCTTCGACAAAAAATTGCAATTTATGCTGCTAATGGTATTTGGTTTGATGCTTTGACAAAGCTAGGTCAACTACGCTTTGCTAATTCTAACGATGCGTCTTTAGCAGCAGATTGGCAAAGTCTATTACAATCAGGCAACTTGGAGAACATTGCTGCCTTTCCTTTAGTTAATTATTAAGAAACTGTCAGTAGGTTCAGGGCAAACGCATTTAAATTGGAGAGCGAAAAATTTCGGGGGAGAACTGATATAGTTATTCAAGGGGATAGTGTGAAATTTAAAATCCAAGTAGTTGTTGAATCAAAATCAGGAGAAACCCAATTAATCCAAGAAATTTTACGAATTGACAAGGGTAATCTACAGCCTGAAAACTTAGGAATAATGCTAGATCAAGGCAAAGAATTAGGTTCTTGAGTACCTGTGATGCTAAAAAGTTAAACTAAAAGATAAAAACATGTAATTAACTGGCTCAAATTATTGTCATAACCCTTGCTTTAATTGACATATAAAGAATATTTATAGCTGTTGACAGTTGACAGACTTGAAAGCCTTTTATTGTCAGGGTTTTATCTTAGCTTGATGTCCTAATCTATTTGGCTACAGCTATATTGTGCTAATTTTTAGCTCTCCTGGACTTTTAAAACATCCTCTCAAAATCGCTCTTAAGAAATTGTGGATGTGGTAGTATTCAAATTCACTTCTCAGTAAATCGCCAAACCCCATCCCAATTATCTGGCTTATCCTGTTGTAATAGATAATTCACTCGTTCCAGATACAAATCAGCCGTTTTATCAGCAGCATTCACAGCTAAAACTCTGGTAAAATAATCCTTTGCCTCCTCAAAATCGCCTTGACGATAATATTGTACACCTTGCTCAAATTCAGGCTGAGTTTGTAACTTTAAAAATTGTATTTTTGCAGATTCAGCATCCAGGATTTCATAGACAGAAATTGGTTCAGTTCTCCCCTTAACAACTGCCCGATCTAAAAAGCGAATTTTATATTCTTTAGACTTACTCATATTCTCTAAAGTCTGCTCGGAAATGAGCAAAGATACACCATAGAATTTTGTTAATCCTTCTAAGCGAGCTGTTAAATTAACGTTATCCGAAAAAGCATCACCTTGCATCCGATTTTCTTCTCCTACCATACCTAACATCATATGTCCTACATGAATACCAATGCCAACTTGTAAAGGTAAATAGCCTTTTTCTATACGTTGCTGGTTATATTCATGAACACGTTTATGTTTAGCAACTCCAGCAGCCACTGCATCATCTGCACCATCAGGAAACACTGCCATCATCCCATCCCCTAAAAATTTAACTATTAGTCCGTAATTGCTGCGAATTTCTGGACTGACTCGTTTGAGGTAAGCGTTGACAAAGTTAAAATTTTCTTGGGGTGTCATGTCTTCTGATATCGTCGTAAAAGAGCGAATATCACTGAACATGACTGCCATAATTTTACTAACGTGATCGCCCAAATTCACATCAGTAATACTCTCCTTGCGAAGAAATTTTAGATATTCGTGCGGTACAAACCGCCCATAAGCTTTCAATAAAGACTCTAGCTGAGTATTAGCATTAGTCAGTTGTTTTTCTCTAGCCTTGACAGTTTCTACCATATGAGTAAACACTCGTGCTAGTTGTCCTAGTTCATCGCTACGTTTAGCAACTTCAGTGAGAGCGTCTGGTTGGAAAGCATCCTTTTCTACCTCAGAAGCGGCTGTGGTAACTTTACCTACTTGCTCAATATATGCAGCTTGCCGCATAATTTCTGACTTAAAAAGAGCTTCTGCTTCTTGACGTTTGAGAAAATTAATATAAGCTTTAGAATGATAGCGAATACGGGCAAGTAATTCCACTGGATTTGGTAATTTAACCAAGTAGTCATTTGCCCCTAATTCAAATGCTTTAGCTTTAATAATTGGGTCTTCTTTACTTGATAAGACAATTAGCGGAATGTGAGCAGTAGGTAAGTCTTTGGCACGGAGAAATTTAACTAATAATAACCCTTCCATTTGTGGCATCACTAAATCTTGGAGAATTACAGTAGGTTGACATTGTTTGGCTGCTGTAATAGCTTTAGTGGGGTCGTTGCAGTAGTGAAAAATGATATCATTTTCAGGTTTTAGCATTCGATGAATAGCTTCACCGATAATTGACTGGTCGTCTATTAACAAAACAGTGATTTTTTCTTCTCTAGGTGAATCGTTCATTGGTGATGAATTTATATATGTTAATAGTTGAAGAATAATTTATATGAAAAATACAGCGTCTTAATAGAAGGATAACTAATTAGATAAACTTTTGTCGGATAGTAGTAGCGATCGCTTCCAAAGATAAAATCTCAACGGCAGCATTTAACTCCACAGCGGCCTTAGGCATTCCGTAAACAATACAACTTTCTTGATTTTGGGCGATAGTATGCCAACCTTGACATTTCAATTCGCTTAAACCTGCTGCACCATCTCTTCCCATACCTGTGAGTAAAATTCCTGTCCCCTTGTTTTTCCAATTTTGGGCGAGACTTTGGAAAAATACGTCTACAGAGGGACGGTAAGGGTAATCACGAGGATGATTGGTATAATCTAGTGTTAAATCTGGTTTTAAATGAAGATGATCGTTACTCCCAGCCAGCAACACAGTTCCTTTTTGCAAGCGATCGCCTGCGACAGCTAATCTCACAGGTAAAGCTGTTTGCTGGTTCAGCCACTCAGCAAAGCTACTGGAAAAATGACCATTAACATGCTGAACAATCGCGATCGCCGCCGCAAAATTTACTGGTAGCTGGGATAAAATTGTTGCCAATGCTTTGGGCCCACCTGTAGAAGAGCCAATCGCCACTAAAGATGGCAAGGATAGTTGAATCTTCTGCTCAAAGTGAGATGCGCGAGTCACTAACTTAGCTCTAGTACCCTGGGTAGGACTTTTAATCAATTTGCCGATGACGGCTATTTTTGCCAATAACTTGTTGGTCATATCTGCACTGTCTTCTCCATCTAAGATAGGAGTATCTACTGCATCCAGCGCCCCATAACCCATCGCTGCATACACTTGAGCAACATTTTTTTCAGTGCTTGTGCTAACAATCACAATTGCACAAGGTGAATGTTTCATGATCTGCTGAGTTGCTTGCACCCCATCCATCACAGGCATCAGCAAATCCATTAAAATTAAATCTGGTGGATTTTGTTGACACTTGCTTACAGCTTCTGCTCCATTTTGGGCAGTCCAAATAACTTTATATTCTGGTACAGTTTGCAGGATACGCCGGAGATTTGTTAAGGCGATCGCCAGATCATTGACAATTGCGATTTTCATTTTAAACAATGTAAATTAAGAAATAAGCTCATCCGCCTTGCAATTACATAATTTTTACCGATTAAATAGGCGCTTCGGCAGCAGTGCCTCTTAAGAATTGCCAATTAAATCAATAACCGCATTAATTAATGTTTCATCTTGGAAACTACTTTTAGTTAAGTAATAATCGGCACCAGCTTCTAAACCTTGAATCCGATCATCTTCTCGGTCACGATAAGAGACGATAATTACGGGAACTAAATGCAATCGTGGGTTATTCTTGATTTGCTTCACTAATTCAATTCCATTCATTCGTGGCATATCAATATCACTAATTACTAAGTCGTAAGTGTTTGTCCGTACAGCATTCCAACCTTCCATCCCGTTTACAGCAGTATCGACAAAGTAACCACGATTTTCTAGCAGCTTGCGCTCCATTTCTCTGACTGTTATGGAGTCATCGACTACCAGAATTCTCTTACGTTTGACGGAAATTTCTAATTCTAATTGAGAATTGATTTTACTTAATCTTCCTCCTTTGAGAATGGCATCAATGGAGCGTACTATGTCTGATACATCGACAATTAAAATGGGTGAGCCATCAGCCAATAAAGCCGTAGCACTGATATCTGGCACTTTACCTAAACGTGGATCAAGCGGTCTAACAACTAAATCTCGTTCTCCTAAAAACTTATCTACTACTAAACCATAAGTATAAGATTGATCGCTAATTACGACGACAGCTACTAACCCCTTTTGCTGGGGTAGTTCAGGTAATTCTAAAACTTGATGAGCCGTAATTAAACCAATATTTTGGGAGTTCATAGTGAAATATTGGCGATTTTCTACATCATGAATCTGTGTTCTATCTAGAGTAACAATTTGGTCAATACGGGCTAAAGGAATGGCATAAGGTTTGGCGGAAATTTCTACTAATAATGTCCGCACTACAGACAAAGTTAAAGGTAGTTGAAAATGAAAATTTGTACCTTTTCCTGGTGGTGAAATTGCTCTAACTGTTCCCCCCACTTCTTGAGCCATACTTTTGGCGATATCTAGTCCTACACCACGTCCTGATATTTCTGTTACCTGCTTGGCCGTAGAAAATCCTGGTAAAAATAGAAACTCTAATAATTCAGCATCACTCAGTTGAGCCGCCATTTCCACCGATGTTAAATTTTTGTTGATGATTTTTTGACGCAACTGTTCACGATTAATCCCTCGCCCATCATCACTAATGGTAATTGCCAGCATACCGCCGCGATGAAATGCTTCCATCCGAATTGTACCTGACGCAGATTTACCCGCAGCAATGCGTTCTTCTGGCAATTCCAGCCCATGATCTACAGCATTGCGAAGAATATGGGTAAGAGGTGCTTCGAGTTTTTTGAGAATATCGCGATCAACTGGAGTAGCTTTACCAATAATTTCTAATTTGACTTGCTTATTCAATTTGCGTGCCAAATCGCGAATCATCCGCGGAAACCCTTGGACACCATCAGCAAAGGGACGCATATGAGAATTAATCACTTCTCGGTAAAGGCGATCTGATAAACTTGCGGTACGACGCACATATAACTCTAGTTCATCCAGGCGATCGCCTAAAAAATCTACACATTCTTGTTTCTGCTGCCGTGCTAGTGCTAAATAATCCTTACCCTCTTGCTCAAACAAATTCTGATCGAAGGTTTCTTGCAACTGTTCCAGGCTACGGGAAACTTCAAGCATTCGGGATTTCAGTGTCATCATTGCATCAGCAAAAGGTTGTAACCAGTTGGTTTCAATTAAAGATTCCCCTGCTAAACCCATGATACGGTTTAAGTTATCAGCACTCACCCTCACAACTCGGTCACTAGAAGCAGTTTTGTCAGTTTCATGAGCAGCAATGACTACTGCTTCCTCGACTATAGCTGGGATGGAATCAGTGGTAGAGTCTTTCACCAAAATCGCTGTCTCAGTCACAGGTTGGGAACTGAGAGGATTAAGTTCCGCAGATGTAGCAACAGCAGAAGTGACCATTTGCCTCTTGTTCTGTGGACTGATGTCTGCGTTGGGCTGTAAAATAGCCGCAATTTCCTCACTGGTATTCATGAAATCGGCTTGATGTTCTGTCAACCAAGCAGCTAGTTCTTCATTACTTAACTGGCTGATATTTTGTAATAAGTCTACGCTGTGCAATAACACATCCACCTGTTCTGGATGCAGTGTAACAGTTTTATTTTGGGCGCAAACAAAGCAATCTTCCATGACATGAGCTAATTGCACCACCATATCTAACCCGACAATTCTCGCCGCACCTTTAATAGAATGAGCCGCACGCATCAAAGCTTCTAATTCTTGCGTTGATTGGGGTTTAGTCTCTATTACCAGCAGTCCATTATTCAAAATGCTGATTTGTGCCTCCACTTCTAAACGAAACAAATCCATCATAGAATTGTCATCGCTTTTGAAAATTGGTGTTTCCCCTACCGCAAATATTACATCCTGAGTAGGAATTTGAGGACTCCAGTCTTGAATATCAGCTGGAAATGGAATGCTTTGTGTTGGATTCTGTTTCTTGATATTAGTTGCAGTTGTCTCCTCAAAATTTACCGCAGATATAACTGGTTGGTTAACTATTTCTGATTCCAGTTCAGAAATATCAGCCAAAAGCGAGGGTGCATCTGAACTATCAACAATAGTCTGCGTTGTAATTTGGCTATTGATATTAGTTGCAGTTGTCACATCAGAATTAAGGATGTTGGCTATAGTTCTTTGAGTAGTTTTAAAATCCCAATCATGCTCACTAATCCATGCTTCTAAATTAGCAGATGTTGCTTTACTCATATTCAAGAGTAAATCACAGGTATGAAGTAAAGTATCAATCTGCTCAACGCCTAAATCAATACTCTGTTTTTGAGCAGCAGTTAAACACTTCTTCATAATTTGCGCTAAATTGGCGGCGGCTGTGATTTCTAATATCTGAGTAGTTCCCCAAATAGCATGAGCAGCTTGAATTGATTGCTCGACTTCATTAATAGAAAGCGGCTGAGTTTTCAGCACGGGAAGACATTGCTTGAGGGTAGCAACTTGAGTTTCTATTTCTTGGCGAAACAGTTCCAAAATTGTGTAATCGCTCATATACTAGGATTCCTGTTTGATTTGTGAACAAACGCCTCCACTCCTCCACCTCCCTATTTTTTATAAGATTTTTTGATTGAGAGTGTAAAACAATAATTCTGAGTCGAGATAATTGACTTTTTGCCCTTCCCAGTAAACAATCCCTTTGGTATAACCCTCTTCAGCTTTGGTAATGACAACGGGAGCATCTTGTAAATCATTCAAATGAAAGCGGAAAATTCCATGCACTTCATCAACTGGAAATACCCATTTATCTTCTTCTTTTCCTGTCACTATCATCCGTTGGAGATTAATTGCGTTAGCTGTAGAGTTAGCCTGGGAAACTGCTTCAATATGCAAAATCTCACCTAGAGATGCACAAAGTAAAGTTTCCCCACGAATATTTACTAAACCTAAAAATAATTCGTTGCTCCGATGGGGTAGAGGTTGAATTACACAAGGATGAGTCACTTCTTGTAGCATTCGTACTGGTAAGGCTAGTTTTTCCTTACCTAAGCGAAAGATCATGATGGAAATCGCTTGAGGTGTGCGGATGATGGCTTCATTTCCTTCATTGATTTCAGAAGAGGCGGGTGTTTCTCCCAGGATGTTGATCCACTCTTGTAAATAATCGCTGGATGCTTCTCGTTCTAATAAACTGTCACCCACTGCGGCGTAGACTGGACATTCATAGCAATGGATGACGGTTTCTAGTTCATGGCAAGTGCGATCGCCCAGGACACCCATTTTATTCCAACAATCATTTAAAATAGTGCGATCGCCTGTTGTATCATTGCTGATAGAGTGAGTATCATTCATGAAAACTATCTTCCATCTACTGAATTTTTCACTTTAAAATGAGAAATTTCTGCCCTTAATGATTGAGATGCTTCTTCTAGTTGTTCTAAAGCACTATTAGTCTCGCGTAAAGCATCAACTGTCTGCTGAGAAGCTTCACTTAATTGCTCCATCGCTTCGCTAATTTGCGAAGCTCCCTGAGATTGTTCTTCCATACTGTCACTTACCTGTTCAAACTGCGGTGGTAAGCTTTGCACTTGCTGAATAACTTTGGAAATTTGATTACTAATTTTGTTGACTTGTTCAACAGTATTATTGACAGAGTTATTAAATTTATCCATCTCCATTACGCCTACAGACACGGCTGATTGCATATCTTTAACAATTTGCTCAATTTCTAAAGTAGCTACAGCCGTCTGATTAGCTAGACGGCGAATTTCTCTAGCTACCACTGCAAACCCCGCACCATATTCTCCCGCTTTTTCTGCTTCTATTGCTGCATTCAATGACAAGATACTGGTTTGGTCTGCTACTTTGGTAATGGTCACCACAACGCTATTAATGTTACTAGCTTTTTTATTCATCACTCCTAATTTGGACGTGATAGACTTGGTGGCTTCTGTCAAATTACGCATGGTATTTTCCATTTCTTGTAGTTCATCGCGGCTTTCACTCGCAGCAGCCGCAGTCATTTTAGTCACATCAGCAACTTGAGCCATCATTTTAACTAAATTTCTTGATGTAGTAGCAATTTCTTGAGCAGTAGCTGTGACTTCATTGGTAGAAGCTAGTTGTTCTGTAACTGTTGCTTCTAGCTGTTTTCCAGATGCAGCAATTTGTGTAGATGAGGTGGTAATCTGGACACCAGACTGTTGAATATTTCTAATTAAGGAGTTTAAATCCTTATTCATCGTATAAAACGCATTTTGCAATTTACCGATTTCGTCTTGGTGTCCAGATAACTGAATTTGCATCGTCAAATCACCTGTAGATATTTTTTGGGCAACATTGACCAACTCAGCAATTTTGGCAGCTACTGTGTAAAAGGCTGTTTGCAGTTTGGCAATTTCGTCTTTACCTTCTGATGATTGTTGTGTCGTTAAATTACTAATAGCTATATTGTTAGAAATTTTTACTAACTCTTCAACTTTATTAACTATAGGCTTACTTAAAACAACGCCTAAAATAATTGCAGTTAATGGGCCTAAGATTATCGCAATAATCATCAAAAAAGAACCAGTAGCTGCATCTTGTTGACCTGCTTTATAAGTGGCAATTCCCAGGCTCTCATTTAGCTTAATATCTTCTAATAATAATTTGGTTGTCGCTGCAAATGAAGGACGATTATCTTGAGCTTGTTGTCGCAGTTGTTCGTAAACAGCCTTAGCTTTCTTGACTAGTTCCATTTCTGGAGAATTGGCTTTATTTTGCTTAATCAGTTCCAACTCCTTATCTAGAGGATTGATAATACCCAAGTTCTCAAACTGTTGGTTAATTTGTAGCAATTTTTCATGATTTTCTTTCCATTCATTCCATTTGCTTGAAAGTTGTTCATGTAACTTGTTATTGTCATCATTTTTCTCCGTTGATTCATACTGTTTAAACCCGCTATCAATTTGTTCCCAAGCCTGTTTAATTCTTGCTAATTCTGCATTTCTTTCTGTTATCAATAGTTTTTGATCTAGTAGAGCTTTCTCTGAAGATTCAATTTGGGTTTGCCCTTCATTAATTTTCCACAGACCCATAATACTGGGTATACTGTGAGTGCTGAGAGTGTTAATAGCACTGCTCAGTCTGATATTCACACTCCAGCCCATTAATGACACTACAAAAACAATTACACCAATAAATAAAAACGCACCGATTAAGCGTTTTTGTAAACTCATGTTATTCAGCATAAAAGTACTGTAATTTCTCCTAATAATTAAAACTTTTTTAACAACCAGCTATATTTTTAATTTATAAATCAGCTAGCTATGCTCAATTAAGGCAAGATAGTAATAGCAACAATTATCAGAATTTCTACGGTGCTTGAAATTATTAATTTCGAGCATATTCCCACCTTTCAATTTGTTCTCCTATTCTCTATTTCCCAACCTTTGCAGTCTTTGACGTAAAATTGTAGCTTTTACCATATCTCCTCTTTGTTCTTTTAGCAAGATTAAATGCAATAATGCTTGAAAACTTTTACCATCCAGGTAAATAGCTTTTTGGAAGCATACCTCTGCTTGTGCTTCTAGTCTTTGCGCCTGATAAACTTGACCTAGTAATACATATGCTTCTGCACTAGTAGAATTTTCTTGCAAATAAGTTCGACATCGAGATACCGCTTCGCTTAAATTTCCTTGGTCTGCTAAATTACGAATTGCTTCTAAACTGAGTTTCGACAGTTCTGTTAGCTGTTTACGGCTGTTGATAATATCTTGATTTTCAGTAGTTTGTCTATTGTTAATTTTAGAATCAACAATAGAAATCGTTAGTTGTGTTGTTTGAAAAGTAATATTTTTTGACGATTGAGGATTATTTTGTATATGATCGTTGGGTAACTTGTTTGACTTGAAGTCTGTTTTCCTGCCAATAAAACCAGAAGCTAGGCGGATGACTTCAAAACCTAAGTTGCTTAATTCTCCTGTCTCTGAAGCACCAACTAATAATATTCCTTGTTTTTTTAATAAGCGATGTAAGTTTTTTAAAGCGATTTGTCTAGCTGTACTATCAAAATAAATTAAAACATTCCGACAAAAAATAATATCATAAGGCGCTCTATCTAATAAAAAATCTGGATTAAGTAAATTGCCTTGATGAAAGTTAACAGCAGTTTTTACTTGTTCAACCAACTGATAACCTTTATTTATGGGAGTAAAATATCGCTGTTGAAATTCGTTAGTAGTACTGCGAAAAGAGTTCCGACTATAAATAGCTTTTCTTGCTTTCTCTAAAGCTTTGTTGCTGATATCTACAGCATCAATCTGAAACTGACTCTTAACCAATCCCAAATCTAATAGTGTCATAGCCAGAGAGTAAGGTTCTTCCCCTGTAGAACAAGGGACACTTAACAAGCGTAGTCTACTGGTATAAGATTTGGACAACCACTCTTGACGGATGTAGTAAGCCAGAAAATCAAAGGGTTGTTTATCCCGAAAAAACCAAGTTTCCATGACAACAATCAGTTCTATTAGCTCGTCCAATTCCTGTGAAGAGGTGCGTAAAATTTGCCAATAGTCATTGATATTACTTGCATCACAAATAGTACAACGATTTTCTATAGCTCTGGCAATTTTGCGAGAGCCAATAATATTGGGAGCCACCCCCATTGTTTGTTGTAATAGCTTCTCGATTTCTGCCAAACTCATTAATTTAACCTTCTCCTGCTGTTAATAAATAAGTATTTTGTGCGACTGTAAATAATTTATCTAAACGTATGTATTGTATAATCCCTTTTTCGTTCATTAGTATTCCGCCTAGATATGGTGCTTCTTTGACGCGAATACCAGAATCTATTAACTCAGTTTGGGGCTGGTTGAAAGTCTCTGTGACTCTTTCTGCAACTAAGCCCAAGTATTGACGTGTCCTCTCTTGAGGAGGGTAACTAACTATAATAATTCGAGTACTCAAACAAAAACGACTGGGTGTACCACGAATTAAATGACACAGGTCAATCACAGGTACAATTGCACCTCGGTACTGAAATAAACCAGCTACATACTCTGGTACATGATGTACTTTTCGCAGCGATACTCTAGGTATGACTTCGACTACAGCAGCACTTTCAACAGCATATAAATCATCACCTACTGATAGAAGTAGCATTAACATAGTTGTGTTTATTGATTCATCTTTTAGGCTAGTATTTGTATTGTACTGAGTAAACGCTCGAATTCAAAAAACTCAATCAGGACTTCTAAAGAAGCTTCTACATCTCTGGGGGTAGTTGCTGCAATTTCTTGAATAGTTTGTATATTTAAATACTTAAATATAGTTTGGCGTAAAGTTAATATTGCTACTTCTGGAAAACCTAGTAATTCATAACTGAGGCGATCCAATCGCGATTTTGCAAAATTCACTTGAAACTGGGCGCGTCTAAGCAACCGTTGTCTGATGTTCTCGTATAGTTCTGGGTCATCTGTGGCGAGAGTTTGTATTTGATGATTTTTAATAATCGGGATGATGTCAGGATTTTCTTCCAAAAATAGTAAACTACCTTCTTTGTTATAGGCTGCTATTCCCTCCATACCTAATCCACCAATATCTGCTAAAGCAATAATGCGAGCTATATGTGAGATATTTTGGTTAGGATCGTATAGAGAAGGCTGATAGATACTTTGGTCTGTGGGGTCATAAAGGCAAATTGTGGCAGAAATAGCTTCTTGGATAATTGATAAATCTGCGTTTGTGAATAGCGCTGTACTTTTGGGATTAGATGCTGATATTTGTTGATTTAAATCTTGGATATAGTCCAACAGCTTTTCAATAGTTGCATTTTCACTCACTCTGGCTTCTCGTCGCCTGGGAGTCAGTGGTGGGTTGGGTATGAAGATTTGTATCATGTCATGAGCGATCGCACACAGATCTATTAATAGTTCCATTCTGGCGAGCCTTTCGTCCGAAGTATGCAAATAAGGGCGAATTGTCTGAAAAATTAACCCAGCACGCTGCTTTACACCTATTAAATGGTCGAGTGTGTGGTAATAAAGCTGTTTTTGAGCAACTTCTCGCTCAAACTCCGACAACACAAATTGCTTCACCCTCGTCACAGCCTCAGCAAATGTTTTGGGGATAGGGGGTAACTTTAAGTCTTGTTGCTTGGTCAAACTCATATCATCGTCTTGTTTATTACAGGTATATAAGTGTTTTAACTTATTTTATTTAGCTTTTACAAAGTCTTCAAACCCGTAGAAATTCTTAAGTTTGCTACGAAGCGGATACTGCAGGATGGGGCAACAGTTTTAATCCTGGGTGCTGTTATTGCCATATTGGGAACTAGCATTCCCAATATGGCAACAGGGATTTTAATTGCAATACCTTCGCCAATTTACTAGGGTAAGTTGATATCTCAATACCCTTTTATCCCATGCTTGGCAACAACAATAAGTCCTAAAAATTACTTCAATATTTCCGGCTAGTTTATTTGTGGCAGGAAGCATTATAAGAGTGATATGATATCCGGCACAGGCTGCTACTCCAAAAATAAATCGTAGTTTTTGATTTGTCGTTGTGAAAGACAATAACTATACTACGAAACGCTCTATGCCTTCATACTCTTATCTTGGCAACGGTATTGATTCATATGAAACAGTTTCACCATTTAAGCACTAAGCTTCAATTACAAATAATACTTCTACTAGTCAGCTTTAGCTCAATTTTTATTGTATGTTATTTCGGGTTAATCTGGGCAAAAGAATCTTTAAAAGTACAAATTTTCAATCAATTAACCAGTATCAGAAATACGAAGTCTTACCAGATAGAGTTTTATTTCCAAACCCTGCGTCATCATGTCGAAACTCTTACGGAAGATAAAATGTTTGTAGAAGCCATGATTGAATTTGATCAAGCTTTTCAAAAAATCAGTAACCAGAATCTTCCGCAAGATGGTGATGAAAAAATTATGAATTTTTATCAAAAAAATTTTTTACCCCGTCTTAGTAAGACTAACTTTAAAACAAATAATTTATCTGCATATAAGCCATCTCATAGTGTTACCCGTTATTTACAATATCATTATTTAGCTAATAATCCCTATTCAGTAGGACAAAAGGATAAACTCATAGCTGCAACAGATGGCAGTGAGTATAGTAAAATTCATAGTAAATATCATCAACTGTTTAAAAAATTGATTGAAAAATTTGGTTATTATGATTTATTCTTGATTAACCCGAATACTAGCGACATTATTTATACAGTTTATAAAGAAATTGACTTTGGTGCAAATTTAAATACAGGCATACTTGCAGAAACCAACTTTTCCAAATTAGTAAATACAGTTAAGAAAAATCCTAATCGTGGTGTAGTTCAGATAGTGGATTATCAACCCTATCAACCATCTTATATGGCTCCTGCTGCTTTTGTAGCTGCACCTATTTATAACGGTGAAAATTTAGTAGGTATCCTAGCTATTCAATTACCGATAGATCAAATTAACCGAGTTTTGACAAGTAATAATAACTGGCAAAATGATGGTTTAGGCAATACCGGGGAAACCTATATGGTAGGTTATGATTTATTAATGCGTTCAAATTCTCGGCTTTTACTGGAAGATAGTCAAGCTTATATCAACATCTTAAAATCCCAGAATGTTTCAGATGAAACTATCCGGTTATTAGAAC
Organism: Calothrix sp. FACHB-168; assembly: GCF_963889195.1. Lineage (NCBI taxonomy): Bacteria > Bacillati > Cyanobacteriota > Cyanophyceae > Nostocales > Calotrichaceae > Calothrix > Calothrix sp. FACHB-168. The sequence continues at coordinate 65,677 of NZ_CAWPNJ010000038.1, read as the reverse complement.
AGCTAAAAACTTCAGTTTTCTTACAAATGGTTAATACAGAGTCTGCAAGATTAGCCATTAAACAGCAATCAGGTACACTGATTATTAACCAAAATTATCAAGGTAAAGCCGTTCTTAGCTCTTACGCACCTTTAAAAATTGCAGGTGTAAATTGGGCTATTATTTCCGAACTTGGTTTATCAGAAGCATATCAACCTATTTATAACTTACAAAGAGTACTAATCATTGCGACTATAGTTTTATCATTAGTAATTGCTATTTTAGCTAACTTCTTGGCTCATAAGTTTGTGAATCCCATTGAAGAATTAGTTAAAGTTTCTAACACCATTGCTAATAGTAATTATTTAATCCAAAAAGTTGAACAACAAAACGAAATAGTTAAACTTCAAACCGCTTTTCAAAAAGTAGCTAGTAAAATTTCTGAATTAGTCGATATTTCCCAAAAAATTGCTAGTGGTGATTTAACAATATCAATCGAAGCATCCGAAATTCAAGATGAAATAGGGAAACTTAACAATGCTTTTTATGCCATGAATCAAGATTTAAAATCCTTGATCATTAGTATTCAAAACTCAAGTGAAAAAATTACAACATCAAGTACACAGATAGCTACCTCTGGCAAACAATTAGAAATAACAGTTAGTCAGCAATTAGCTTCTACCAATAAAGTTGCGGTAACTTCACAAAAAATTGCTAATACATCCAAAAAATTAGTCAACATGATCAACAAAGTTGAAGATATAACTAAAATGACATCCACTGCTGCTAGTCAAAGCAAAGATGAATTAGAAGAAATGAAGACGATTGTGCAGTATTTACTAGAAGCTACCAAGTCTCTTACTTCTAAATTAGATATTATGAACAAAAAAGCCATTAATATTAATAACGTTGTTGTGACAATCAATAAATTTGCTACTCAAACAGATATCTTATCATTAAATGCAGCTATAGAAGCAGCAAAAGCAGAGCAATATGGTGCAGGTTTTGCAGTTGTGGCGGCAGAAATTCGGCGTTTAGCCAATCAAACTGCTATTGCTACTTTAGAAATACAGCAAGTCATTCAAGATATGCAAACAGCAGTTTCTGTGGGGATGATGGAAATGGATAATTTTACTGATTCAGTTAATAATAGTGCCAAGCAAGTGAATTTAATTACTAATAAAATTGTTAAAGTTATTCATCAAGTCGAAAGCTTGCCCCCACACTTTCAACAAGTTAGCGAAAGTATGGAAGAACAGTCTCAAGAAGCAATACAAATTAGTGAAGTGATGGCACAATTAAGCGAAGCTTCTGAGCAAACAGTTGATGCACTGCGAGAAACAAATAATTCTTTAGCAGAGTTAGAAGATGCCGCACGCTTATTAAAAGCTGAAAGTTCTCGATTTCAAATATCAAGTAATAGAGAATAGGTGACAAGCTTCTAGAGGCAACAATCACCTCTAATATCAATTTACATTGAGGCAGCCGACTTAATTTTTTATTGCTGTTACAGGGGAAAGTGGGTTCATCCTCTTGTAATACGCGGTAACTTCGGCGTTTTTATGTTAAGTAATATTTCGCCAATGGTATCTGTATCTCGGCTCAATACCATAGACAACTCTAACTCTCCTGAAAAATTTGTCTTTCTGTGAGGGAGCATCCCAAATGTGCAAAAACGCCCTCACCCTATAAGGGTGGGGCTAGAAATACGAAGCCTGCCTTCGCAGGCTAAAAGTTTGATAGCCTGCGAAGGCAGGCTTTGTTGGTATAGCAATACCCTTCTAGGGTATTGCGTCAAAATTGGGATGCTCCCTTTCTGTGATGCCTACCGTTCAATCCCTTGTCAATTATTAAATTTACAATTTTCTTTTAGAAAGTCAATTTTATAATTACTGTCGGATAGGATTTCTATAAATCGTGAAAAGCACAATATTACTGAAGCAGACTTTTTAACTCCTGTTCTCTATGATTGAGACGTTCTGCAAGGGAAATAACAATAAATTTATGGAAGCTGGCCGCTAGTTGAAAATCTTCCCTTTCCATCTGTTCAAATGCTTGTGATGAAAGGAAATAAAGCAAACTGTCCCTATCGGCGACAACTGAAGCCATGCGCGGTGCGCGGCGATAAAGCCCCATTTCTCCAATAGTATTCCCACTGAGATAAGAACGGATACGTTTGGTTTGATTATTAGCAAGTTCGACGATCACACTCACTCTTCCCGTTTCGACAAAGTAAAGTCCATTGAAAGAATCACCTTGACGAAATAATACTTCCTCTACTTGCAGATACACTGGCTGTAAATAGTTCATTAACTTTGCTGCTTGTTGTTTATATTCCAGCACTTTTTCTAGTTGCGATCGCCAGCTATAATCTTGCTGATTATCACCTTTGTTTTCTGATAAAATTCGTTCTTCACACCATTCTAATCCCCGATCTAAATCGGCAAATATGTGACAGAATTTATCGTCATCATCTAAACAATCACCTTGGCGTAATTGCCTGACCACATCAGATTTTAAATTAATAAATAGTAAGTGAATTTCTTTTTCATTAGTAATGCGTTTGAGATTAGCAAAACTTAGGACTGCGGAGGAATCTATACCATTAATTAGGCGAAAGTCTAGAAGAATAAAACCTACAGGATCGGCAGAAGTATTTTTGAGGCGATCGCGTATTTGATTGACTAATTTATTCGCTGTTCCAAAAAACAATAACCCTTGTAATTCCACAATATAAATCTGTTCGCCATGCTCCCGCAGTAATCGTTCTTCGTCGGAAGCACGTAACACATTACTGTGATAAGTAACCCCAGAAAATGTCCTTTTAGTAACATTCATGGAACTACAGTTAATCACAAATAAAACTATAGCTACTGCTAAACCGACAGCTACCCCTTGCAGAAAACCCAACAACCCAATAGCAACTACAATTAATAGAATGATAAAATAATCAACTTTGGCAAATTTAAACCAACCATCGTAAAGCCATTCTAGTAAAAATAACAATCCCAAAAAGGCCAATAAACCCCCCAATACCTCTTTTGGACAATAAGAAAGTAAAGTTGGTCCCTGGATGAGAACAATCAGACAGACAACTACAGTTACTAAACTCATTGTCCGACTTTTTGCCCCCATTTTATAAGCTAGTGCTGTATCAGACAGAACATGATAACCCACCATACCTCCACCTAAACCACAGAGGATATTGGCAATACCGGCGGCCTTTAATTCTTGATTGAAGTTAATATCTCGTTTCGCTAATAATTCCAGTCCTGTAGCGTTGAGTAAAATTGTGGCTGCACTAATGACCATTATGGTAATTATACCGCTAGCTTCTGGCATAATCACTGACCAATTTATTTTGACGAAATCTGATAAATGAAGCGGTTGCCAAAGATTACCTTTTGGAAAAGGGCCTAATAACCAACCTTGAGCGCGTACTTCTGCAAAAGAAATGGGATTCAGCCAAACTACAAGATAAAATAATGTAGTCGCAGCAATTAAGCTTCCTGGCATCAAGAAAAAATGATCAAAACGACGGGAAGCTAACACTAACAGCACGGCAAATATTATGCCTGGTAGCCACATTAAGAGTTTATCAAATTGGAAAAAATAGGGAATAGTTTTCCAATCTAAAGCAACATCAGTCATTACCTGAATAGAACCTTGCACCAATAACCAGCCCGAACCTGCAAGGAAACCACCAACCACCGGATAGGGAATAAAGCGCACAAAATCCCCTAATTTAAAAATGCCTAATCCTAATAAAAAAGTACCAGTGAAGATAGATGAAAGAGCGATCGCTACTAGTATATGTAAAAATATTTCTTGTTCCGTTGCTCCAGGTGTCAATTTTTGACTAATAGTAGTTGCCATCAAAGCATAAATAGCCGACGGCAAAGCATCTGTATCTGCAATCACTCCAGGTAAGGAACTAAAAATTGCCGTTACCCCACGTAACACAATGGTACTAAATAATATTGTGCCAATACCTACACCAATGTAGGGTGCTAGATTACCAGAAAACATTAACGCTGCAAAGGAAGTAGCAATAATCACACCAATCGTCCCGTTAACCAAACCAGCAGTTATATTTGGTAATAATTTATCTGGTTGTAATTCCTGTTTTAAAAGGATGATACTTTTTTCAATATTCATACTAGTTTAATAATGTAAATACTAAGTCTGATTTAGTATAAATTGTGTAGATCTAAAACTACACAAGCTTGAGCTAATCATCAAGATTTGCTGATTGGGAAGTAGTAACAATTATTTCTGAGTAATCTAGGCGATCGCTTATAAAGTGTAACCTTTCACCTGCTACCTGTCACCCATCGGTAGAAACTTAAATATACGTAAATATTAAAACTAAGTATTTATGCGGAAGATTATGCCGAAAATCGGGCTATTCAACCGAATTTTTAGGCTGGCGATGCCGTTCGCGTAGCGTCTGGCAGAGATTGTCGGCATTGGCTGAAATACTCAATTTCATGTTGTTTTGCGTATTTCTGCATATAGCTAAAATATCCGTGTAAGGCTTATAAAAAACTTTTTGGTTTACTGCTTAAGTGTATTTACTGTTATTAATCAAATATTTACGAGTTATTTTATATATGTATTTTAGATCAAGCAGAAATCAGGCAGAATTAATTACACAATGTCATTGCGATCGCAATGACTGTAAATATGTAAATTTACTTACTCCAGACAGAATCAAGCCATTATAACGCCATAAAAATGCGGGGCTTGATAATGGGGATGGAATTTAATTCCAGTAGGTAACAAGTTAATTATCAAGTACGCTTCTCTATTCCAATAACAAGTTTTTTGAGGAAAAAATATGAATCAGGCAGTTGCTAAGAACATTGTTTTTATCGATTCTCAAATTTCTGAATATGAAAAGTTGTTATCCAGCATCAATGCAAATACAGAAGTAGTAATCCTTGATTCTACACAAGACGGTATAGAAGAAATTACAAACATTCTCAAACAAAGGCAAGATATTACTAGTGTGCAAATTATCTCTCACGGTGGTGAGGGAGAAATTCAACTAGGAACAACTCTGTTAAACCGCGACAGTATCCAAGCCTATCGTGAGCAATTACAACAATGGCGAAATGCTTTGACCGAAGAAGCAGATATTTTACTGTTTGGCTGTAGTGTCGGTTTTGGTCAGGGTCAGGGGTTTTTAAGGGATTTAAGTCTATTCACAGGGGCAGACGTTGCCGCCTCCGTAGATATTACAGGTAATGCACTTTTAGGCGGAGATTGGGATTTAGAAGTCGCCACTGGAAATATTGAATCTAGTCTTGCTATTTCCTCGGAAGGACAACAAGCTTATGCAGGCATTTTGCCTTTGACAGTAGAGTATTTCAAGGGTAATAACACCACAGAGGGAAACGGAGTTGAAAGAACAGAAGTAAAACAATGGTCTGCAAGAAGTACCACCAGCAATAGCGGAGATTTGATTAGTCAAGATTGGGGAACGGAATCGCCAAACTCCAGCGTAGATAAAGATAATTTTATTGTCCGCTGGACAGGATATGTGTATGCTCCCAGCACGGGAAAATATACATTTTACGAAAATTCTGATGATGGCGTTCGTCTCTGGGTCAACAATAGGCGGCTGATTGAGAGTTGGAATCGTAGTGGATTAGATAAGGAAAATTCAGCTTCTATCGATTTAGAAGGGGGAAAATGGTATGCCATCCAAATGGATTATTTTGATTGGGATGCTAGTGCTGCTGTAAATTTACAATGGCAACCACCAGGAAGTAATAAAGTCTATATTCGTAATAATTACTTAATTCCCCTAGCGAGTACCGCTACTGGTCCAAATGATTTAGGGTATGGGTTAAAAGGGGAATATTTTAATAACCGCGACTTGTCTGGATCGCCAGTTTATACACAAGTTGATTCTGCTATTAATTTTGATTGGGGTAGTGGTAGCCCCAACAATAAAGTTAACAGTGATAACTTTAGCGTGCGTTGGACAGGTAGCATTGTCATCCCAGAAACTGGAAGTTATGTATTTTCCGCAGAAACTGATGATGGAGTCAGGCTGCGAATTAATAATTATTCAAATTACGATATTGATAGTTGGTCAGATGGATCTAGATCCCAAGAAAGTAGATACATTTGGTCGTTTTCAAAAGGACAAGTAGTTCCAATTACTTTGGAATATTTTGAAAATGGTGGCGGTGCTAAAGCTAAATTACTCTGGCAAGCTTGGACAAACAATAACAAAACTAATGAAATTATTTCCAAAAGTTTGATTCCAACAACCAGTCTAATTCCTTACACTGATAGACCTGACGTATATGTTCGGTTTGTTAGAGAAGCTTCTGAACAAGATCAAAAAGTACAATTTCAAATTGGCACATCATCGACTATCCCAGTAGGTGGAATTAATGTTTTTTATAGACTTGTTCCTGTTAACGGTGCATCAACTGATGATTTCTCAGATCCCGAGCTTGGACAATTAACCTTAACTCCGACTGAGAAAGAGAAAGTTATTACCATCAATATTGCGGATGATAATATAGCTGAATTAAACGAAAACCTCAGCATAGAAATTATTCCAGGAGTACAATATCAAAGCGTCTCTAACTCTAGTATTGGCGTTTTAATTCGTGATAACGAACCCACTATCAGCGTTATAGGATATGAAAATCCCCAAGAAGCAGGTAATACCGGAAAACTAAAACTTAAGTTTGATAGGCCTTTAACTCAAACTTTAACTCTCAAATTTGAGGTATCTAACTCTGGAAATGATACAGAAATAGACGATTATTTACTACAACCTGTTACTATTGATAAGCCACTTGATGCCCAAAATGAAGTAACTGTCGATTTAGTTAAAGCCACCGATGATGATATTGCCGATCTTCCCAGAAATGGCGAAAAATTTACCGTTACCTTAGTTAAAAATAGTGGTAATTTAAATAATTATCACGTTAATGCATCGCAAAATTCAGCTACATTTACTATTGTAGATGATGAACCAACTATTGGTATTGAAAAACTTACGGATGGGTCAGAAGACAGGGGCAAAAACGCAGAATTTAAACTTGTTTTTGATAGACAAAGAAAAACAGATTTTACCTTACAACTGATTTTACCAACTGTTGTTAATAAAAATCCTGAGGATATCAATAAATACCTCAAAGAAACCGGAACAAAAACTATTCGAGGTAATCACATTAATACTGCTAAAGGTGCGGATTATCTCTTTTATTGGCGTTACGCAGACCATAGCAACAAACAATACTTTACTGGAAACACAATCAATGTTGAGGCTGATACTGGGCAAGGTGATAAAGCCATTATCATTGGTGTAGAGCCTATTGATGATGATGTTGCAGAAAATACTGAATCTGTCACTGTTGGGCTGGTACAACAAATAACCAATACTGGTACTGAGCGCAATCAGTTCTATGAGGTAGATACTCAAAAACAGTCTGCCACTGTCACCATTGCAGATAATGAACCAACCTTAGAACTGGTAACAGTTAGAAACGCCAAAGAATATGGAGGATTGTTACCCGACCAAGAAGATTCCTACTCTATTGGTTATATTGAATTAAAATCAGATAAACCCATTCTCAACTCCTTGGGATTGTGGGTAAAATATACTATTACGGCTGGTTCAAATGTGATACAAGGAATTGATTATCTCAATTCTCAATATCGCAAAGTTTCTTTTCAAGCCGATAGCCAACAAAATGGAATTATCATTCCCCAAGTTGAAGACTTAAATATTCCCGGTAACGCTGTAGTTGACCCGAATAAAATTAGAATTTACTTTATGGCATTACCAGATGCCATTAAGGAAAATAATGAAAGTATTACTGTTCAAATACAACCATATCATTTTGATCTGGATTCTACTGGAAACCAGCAGATTTCTAATTTTTGGTTAAAACAGAAGATTGATACCTCTACAGGTAACGGTCAAGTTTCAGTATCTAATAATAATTCTCCAACTAATGAAGGGAGAGAAAAAGCTTTTGACGGGAATCCTAATAGTAAATGGCTGATATCTGCGACAACTGGGTGGATTCAGTACCAATTTAATAATAGCCAAGTAGTTCAGGGCTACTCACTCACTTCAGCCAATGATGTACCAACAAGAGATCCCCGAGATTGGAAATTACAGGCATCGAATGATGGAGTCAAATTTACCGATCTAGATTCCCAATCAGGAGTAACTTTTGCTAATCGTGGTGAAACCAAAACATTTCGATTCAATAACACTCAAGCTTATAGTTATTACCGTTTAAATATTACCAGCAATGCTGGTGCAAATGAATTACAACTAGCTGATTTAGATTTTGTAACTTTTACTCAAGGGATTAAAACAGAAATCAAAATTGACGATAGCGGACTATTCAACAATCAAGTTTTTATCCTCGATCAAAATAACCAATTAGTGACTACAAATAATCCCTTAGTAGTCAGAAATGGAAAAGCAGAGTTTAAAGTCAAATTGGGTAGTCAACCCACCGGAGAAGTTACTATCCAATTCAATAATCCCACCTCTGGAACTTTAAATACTAATCAGATTAAACTGTCAGCAGAACAATGGGATAAATGGCAAACAATAACACTCAATGGTGTTAATTCCAACTTGAATCTGACAGCAAGAGTTAGCAGTACAGATGGAAATTATGCTAACTTAGGTATTTCTGTTCCTGTTACTACTCAGATACCTTTCCAAAACCAAGTCACAGAAGGAGCGCAACCTCAAGACTTAGGTACACCTAAATTGAGTTTGTTTGTAGATGGAAGTATTAATGAAAATAGCGATCAACCTGGTCAATTTAGACTACAACTAAGTCATCCTGCCAAAGAAGATTTGACAGTTACCTATACTGTGAGTGGGACTGCAATTTTAGGGAGTGACTATACAGGGAATTTAAGTACACTTAATACCAGATCAGCTAATGGACAAATTTCCGCTTCAATTCTGAATTCTCCAGTAAATGAACAAAAGGAAAAAGCTTTTGATAATGATAGCAATACCAAATGGCTAATTTTTGCTAAATCTGGTTGGATTCAATATCAACTACCAAATAATGCAGCTGTTTTTAATACCTACACCATTACCTCAGCTAACGATCTTGAAAATAGAGATCCACAAAATTGGGAACTATTAGCTTCAAACGATGGTATCACCTTTGAAAAAATAGACCAACAATCAGGGATTAAATTTACTAACCGCTTTGAAACTAAGACTTTTGCAATCAATAACACCAAGGCTTATAAATACTATCGCCTGAACATTACCAGCAATAATGGAGCAAACGAACTACAATTAGCGGAATTTAATCTTTATCACAGAATTATCATTCCCAAAGGTGAAACTGTTGCTATCTTACCTATTTTTCCAATTAGGGACTCTATTAAAGAAGAAAAGGAAAATATTACTATTTCCTTAAATACTGGTAACGGCTACACAATTGATAGCACTAACCAAACCAAAACCCTGGAACTTATTGATAGTAATATTGCTGGATTAAAAATAGCCAATGTTAGCTTTGATTCACAGAACTTAAACGCACAAGGTCAACCTACCCCCATTATTGCCTCTAGCTTCCGTCCTTTGCAAACATCTGAAAACGGAGACGGAGAAAGTTTTGCCATTCGTTTGCAAAGTAAACCCAGTAGCAATGTAACTGTTAGTTTTACAGGTTTAAATGCAGCCGAAGGTGAATTAAAGCTTTATCAAGGTGGAACTATATCTCAAATTGTTTTCACACCTGATAATTGGGATCAATATCAAATAATTACCGTTGTTGGTAAGGCTGATGCTTTAGTTGATAGTAATATCACTTATCAGATCCAAGCAACACCCAGCAGCGTAGATTTTAACTACAACAACACTAACTTACAACAAAATATTACTGTTAGCAATCAAAACATTGACAGTAATACTGGTATTAATTCATCAGATATAACTCGTCCCGATCCAACTTTACCAGTAGCAAAACTCTTAGGAAACAATGCTACCATTGCTGAAGAAGGCGGTTCACAAAAAGTACAAATCATACTCGATAGACCAGCACCTCAAGGTGGTTTGACAGTCTCCTTCTCTGTAGATGGTAGCACTGCAACCTTGAACCAAGATTTCACAGTTAATACTAATATCTTCCAGTCACAAACTGGCGCTGCAAATCCCTTCGATCAGATTGATATTGGCAACTTTAGCACTCCCAGCTTTGCCGACTTGGATAAAGATGGCGATTTGGATCTTGCCTTGGGTAATGCTGATGGTACTGTGAAGTTTTATGAGAATATTGGTTCTCCTGGACTTCCTTCCTTCATTGAACAAACAGGAAGCAAAAACCCCTTCAACAGCATTAATATCGGCAATAACAGCACTCCAACCTTTGCTGATTTGGATACAGATGGGGATTTGGATATCATTATTGGTAATAGTGCAGGTACGATATCCTACTACGAAAATATTACTGATAGTACAGGCATCAAATTTGGATTACGCATCAATACAAATAATCCCTTTAATGGTATTGATGTAGGTGATAATAGCACTCCCAACTTTGCTGATTTAGATAAAGATGGTGACTTAGATGCAGTTATTGGTGCAGCCGATGGCACAATCAAATACTACAAAAACACGGGTACACCAAAACAACCCACTTTCTCAGCCCAAACAGGCACTAGCAACCCCTTCAATAATATTGATATTGGTGACAACAGCACTCCTAATATCATAGATGCCGATAACGATGGCGACCTTGACCTATTTGTAGGACGCAAAGATGGTACTATATCTTTCTATCGCAACACAGGTAATGCCATCACACCTGCTTTTACCTTAGATAATGCCAACTCGCCCAGCAATGGTTGGAAAGTACAAGCTAACAGTGCGCCTGTTTTTGCCGATGTTAATAGTGATGGTGATTTAGATGCGGTAATTGGTGCAGCAAATGGCAAACTACAATATCAAGAACAAGTCATTATCATTCCTGAAGGACAAACCACCGCCGAAATTACCATTAACTCTGTTGGCGATCAAATCAAAGAAAGCAACGAAACTATCAACATCAGATTAAATCAAAGACAAGGTTATCGAGTTGATACCGAGCAACCAGAGAATGTCCAGAAAACTATTACTATTCAAGATAATGAAAAAGCTGGTATTTTGTTTAAAAATGCCCAAGGGCAACCTATCAGCAGTTTACAATTCTCAACCCAGGAAAACAGTAATACTTCTCTTACTTTTAGCGCAGAACTGACCAGCAAACCGACAGATAAGGTTGAATTATACTTTTTTAGCAGTAACCCGCGTGAGGGAATATTAACAACAGAAACCAATAAAACTACCCTCACCGACTCAGAAACAGAAACCAATACAACTACCATCCCCGGCTCAGAAATTGTTCTCACCTTCACACCAGATAACTGGAATAAACCTCAAAGTTTTTCAGTCGTTCCTCAAAATGATAGCGTTGCTGATGGGCAAGTTCGTTATGCAATTACTAATCGTGTCAAAAGCCTAGATCCTACTTACAATGATACCAATGATTATCAAGTTAGTTTAGGAATTACTGACAGATTAATTGAACTAGGGAAAGCGAACAATCAACTTTCTGTTTCCGATCCCAATTCTCCAACAAATGAACAAAAAGAGAAAGCTTTTGACAACAATTCTGCTACTAAATGGTTAATTTTCAACAAGCAAGGTTGGCTGCAAGCTAAATTTTTAGATAGTGCAGCAGTTGTTAATAGTTACTCCCTAACTTCAGCTAACGATTTTCCACAGCGAGATCCCATGAATTGGGAGTTGCTTGGCTCGAACAATGGCGAAAACTTTGAAGTTCTAGATAGGCGGTCTGGGGTTAAATTTAATAATCGTTTTGAAACTAAAAATTTTACCTTTGATAACGGTAAATCCTACAGTTACTATCGGCTAAATATTCTAGATAATGGCGGTGCAAATGAACTTCAATTATCGGAATTTAATCTTTACGTTAAAGATCAACTAGTCATCGCCAACAATGATGATAACGACACAGCAGGATTTACAGTTACGCCACTATCGAGTACAACAGAAGGCGCAGGAGACGCTTTTACTATTAAGCTGAATAGTCAACCTGTAGGTCAAGTTGTAGTCACAATGACTCCTGGTAATGAAGAATTTTACTTCTTAGGTAAAAACCTAGGGGATACTCACAGCATCACCTTCGATCCACAAAACTGGAATACACCACAAACCATTCAAATTACTGCGGTTGACGATAACAAAGTAGAATATCTGCAAAAGAGTGATATCAAATTCCAAGTAAGTGGTGAAGACGCAAAATATAATAATCTCACCATCCAACCCTTAGAAGTTATCATCAAAGATAACGATATTCCCACTGCTAGGATTATTCCTGGTAAAGCCGCAGCCGAAATTTACTCTACACCGGGCTATTTCATCATTGAATTAGATCGCGATCCCAATAACCTGCCTCCAGATAATACAGGTATTGAAGTTAACTATCAGATAGTTGGTGGTACTGCAACCTTAAATGCAGATTACCAATCCATTAATACCACCAATAACACTGGCAAAGTGCGGGTATTTAGTAATCAAGTTCTATTACCAATTGTCCCCATTGATGATAAGAGAATTGAAGACCTCACCTTTAGCATTAACAAAGTTACTACCGGCGCTACTAACGGTGGTAAAACGACCTTAACCTTAGATGTCTCAGCAAGAGCCATAGCAGATTCTGATATTGTCATTACTGCTTCCGATGTCATTGCTCCCAAAGCCATTACTGTTTCCCAAGCGAATTCTCCCATTGGGGAAGAAAAGGAAAAAGCTGCTGATGAAAACTTTAACACGAAATGGTTAATTGCTCAGAATTCTGGTTGGATTCAGTACGAGTTTGCTAATGAATCTACTGTAAATAAATACTTTATTACCTCAGGTAATGACTTTTCGGAGCGAGATCCGCGTAGTTGGGTGTTAAAAGGATCAAATAATGGTACTGACTGGTTTGATCTAGATAAACAATCAAATATTACATTTGCCAATCGCTTGGAACAGCAAGCGTTTAAAATCAGTGAACCAAAGTCATATCGTTATTATCGTCTCGATATTCAAGGTAACAACGGAGGAAAAGAACTTCAGTTAGCTGATTTTACCTTATCAACGTTATCTATTTCTCCCAATGGCGAAGGCAAGGACAATGTTGCTGATAAAAACTCCCAAACCAAATGGTTGATTTTTGCTAATAAAGGTTGGCTTCAGTACGAATTTGTTAATAATCCTACCCTAGTAAGCAAATACTACATTACCTCAGCTAATGATTTCTCGGAGCGAGATCCGCGTGATTGGGTGCTACAAGGGTCAAATGATGGTCGGAATTGGACTTCACTAGATCAACGATCGGGTATTACATTTGCAACTCGGTTTGAACAAAAATCCTTTACCATCAGTAATCCAAAATCCTATAGTTATTATCGTCTCAACATTACAGGAAACAATGGAGGAAAAGAACTTCAGTTAGCTGATTTTAATTTAGATACAGGTGGAGTTGATGTACCAACCAACAGTATTGTTGAATTTGCTGGTCAAAAAACAGGTTTAGTTAAAACCCCAGCCATACTTGAGCAATTTGGACAAGGGTGGTTTAGCTTTGATGGTAATGATGACTATGTTTCTCTACCTAGTCTGACAATGGGTGGTGACTTTACCGTTGAAGCTTGGGTGAGAGTTAATCAACATCCTCAAAGTAACACTGGTAATGTTCGCCCCCGCATTATTGACTTTGGTAATGGCGAAGGTAAAAATAACATCATTTTGAACTTTGACGGTGCTACAGGTAGATTGCGCCTAGAAACTTATACTGATACAAATAAAAGCTTTACATCAGCAACGGTAGAAAATCTGCTACCAACTGGAGAGTGGATTCACGTTGCTGCTGTTAATGATGGTCAGGGCAATGCTTATATCTATACCAACGGTGAGTTAGCAACAAGGCTGATTGAACGACAGGATATAAATGATAAAACGCAGGCCGAACAAGTAGTTGAACTTAGCGTAGATAATCAAGGCAAGATCAGCAAAAAAGTTGTACAAACATTATCTGGTTCGAGTATACCAATTAAGCATAACTCTGCTGACCAGATATCACGAACAAATAATTACATTGCCAAAAGTAATTGGGACAAAGAAAAGTATTTCAACGGCGATATTGCTGAATTAAGGGTTTGGGATACTGCACGTAGTCAACAACAAATCAAGGAAAATATCGAGCGTTTTATTACAGATAAAGAAACTGATTTGAAAGTTTACTTGAGTGCTAATACCAGTAATTCTAACCAACAAGGAACAACAACACAAATTCAGGGTATTAATGGCATTAATGGCACTTTACAGAATGGGGCGAGATGGACAGTTACCACTGTAAATAATCCTATTGACAATAACGTTCTTAATTACAAGGGACAAATTACAGTAGAAGTTGATCAGGCTCTAGCTGCTCAAATAAAAGCTGGTTCTATTGCCCGTTTCCCATCAGAAACTGTTACCGTTAAGTTACTACCTGGTGATGGCTATAAATTAGGTGATTCTAGTTCATCTAGCCTGAATATTATTGACAATGATGTCCCTGGCATTAGAATTGTCACTGGTGGTAATCGTGCAGTAGCCATTGAAGATGATCCCTTTAAAACCAATGACAAAGACGAAATTCGCTATTCCCAGTATGAAGTTTCCTTACTGAGTGAACCTACAGCACCAGTCACCTTAACCTTAACAAGCAACACAATCAAAGGAGAGAAAAAACAGCTAAGGTTTATTGATGCTAGCGATCCTAAAAATCCTAAACCAATTGAGTCCATTACTTTAACGTTCCAACCAAACAACTGGTATCAGCTGCAAACTGTCAATATCCAAGCCATTGATGATGGGATTGTTGAAGATGATACCAATCCCAGTCAGCCCCATGAAGCCAGCATTCAATATCAAATTACCAGTCGTGACCCCAATTACAACAATCTGCCAGTAGTAGATCAAATCGTGGGTTTAGTTGACCGGGTATTAGATAAAACCCAAACCAATGAAGGGATAAAAGCAGGTTTTGATACCCTGCAATCCACAATTAACAATTTGGAATTGCCCATCATCGGCTCATTAGAAGGTCGTTCTCCTACCTTAATGGCAGATTTAGGTAATCTTGTCAGTAAGCAAATAAATCAACTAGAACGAGATCAACTCACTTCCAGGAATCTAGAGAAGATTCTGAGAAATGCTTTAGCAGATTTAGGTGCGACAGGGATAAATGTCACTGCCAAAATGACAGATACTGATGTCTACTTTGCCGTTGACTTGCGTAAAGAGTACAACCTGTTTAAATTGGATTTATCCAGTGATTTAGGTGTGCCAGCATTAGGTATTGGTTTTGATACCCAAGGACAACTCACAGGTGACTTTAAATATGATGTTAGCTTGGGTTTTGGTATCAATAAACTACTGGGTTTTTATCTCGATCCAGAGAAAACAAAATTTAATGCAGATGTTAGCCTCGATTTAGACGATTTCAAAGGTAAGGGTAATCTTGGCTTCTTGCAAGTAGACTTTGCTGATGATCCCAAAAATCCGACTAAATTAGGGATTTCCTTTAACATCAAACTCAAAGATCCACAAGCAGGTAAGAATAACCTCCAAGAAACAAGCCCACCAGTCACAACAATTAATGTAGCTGCATCTCCAGTTGAAACTACTCCCGCCGATCAGATAACAATTCCCCAAACCCAAAGTTTACCCTCTGTACCAACGGAAAAAGAGGCTATCCAAGCTCTGACCGATTCCCAACCTACATTACCTGAAGCACCTAGCGCCACAGTCCCCGGTCAGGATATTAAACAAATTCCTGTAGCTGACAAAACCCTAACAGAAACAGTAGGAGAAAAGACTGTACAGTATAACCAGAATTTACAAACAATTCTAGCCACTGCACCGTTAACTTCTACCTTTAGCAACATCTCTGCACAAACCATCAGAACTTGGTTAGGTAAGCCAGATACAGATGTCTCTGCAATCAATCAACAGCTAATTGCGGTTCTGAAAAATGCTTCCCCAGAAGTGAAAGTTGCATTGCAAACCCTCCTCAAAGATGCAACGCAGATTGACATTGGCTTGAATGATAAACAACTGCAAATTACTTATCTAGGAACAATAGATGTTGCCAAACTGAGAACTGTAGTTCCAGGTGTGAAAGATTTACCACTGGATGAATTGAAATTACCTGTTACTAACCCCAGATTAACAATTACCAATCCTGGTTTAGAAAATGCTGATTATAGCTTTGCTGCTGACAGTTTACCCAAAGCATATTTATCTAATTGGTTAGTAAATAAAGGTAAAACTTTATTACCCACAGAAGTACAAACTGTTCTCAATGAACTGCTAAAATTCGGTCAAAATTTGGATGTGGTCTTAGCTTCAAACCAAATCCAAGTTACCTATCAAGGTAGTTTAGATATAGCTCAGTTAAGAGGAGTAATTCCAGGTATTAAAGATTTACCTTTGAATGGGTTAACTTTACCTGTGGAAAAACCCAGCATTACTATTACCAATCCTGGTAGTAAGAGTGCGAACTATAGCTTTACAGCCGCAAGTTTACCCAAAGCGCAGTTAGTAAGTTGGTTATCTAACCAAGCCAAAACATTGCTACCTACTCAAGTGCAAGATATTTTCAATAAATTCTTGGCACTGACAGAAAATGTTGATTTGGTATTAGGTAAAGAACAAATCCAAATTACTGCTAAAGGCGATTTAGATATTGCTACAGTCATTAAAGAAATTCCCGGTATTAACGAATTACCTTTAGATGATTTGAGCTTACCTGTAAAAAATCCCAGCATTACCATTACCAATCCTCAAAGTAAGAGTGCAAGTTACGCTTTTGTAGCGGAAAGTTTGCCTAAACAACAACTGGCAGATTGGGTAACTAAGCAAGGTACAGACCTATTACCAGGCGTGCAAAATGTTTTAAATAAACTCTTAGCACTGACAGACAAAGTTGATTTGGTATTGGGGGAAAACCAAATTGAGGTTGCTTATCAAGGTAATTTAGATTTAGCAACTATCATCAAAGAAATTCCAGGTATCAACAGTTTACCGTTGACAGGATTAATTTTAAATGTCACCGATCCCCGTTTAACAATTACTAATCCTAAATCTGCCAATCCTGATTATGCCTTTGCTGCGGATAGTTTACCAAAACGTCAAATTCTTGATTGGTTAGGAAATCAGGCGAAATCTTTATTACCGCTAGAAGCTCAAACGATTTTAACTCAGTTGTTGAATTCAGAATTAGATCGGGTGGATTTGGTTCTGGGTAAAAAACAAATGCAAATTACTTATAAAGGTGATTTGCAATTAGATAGCTTTATTAAATTCATTCCTGGTTTGAGTGATTTACCCTTAGATGGGTTGAATTTACCTGTTACCAATCCCAGCTTGACATTGATAAATTTGGATCAAGGTGTGAAAAACCTTGACTATGCCTTCAATGTTGATAGATTACCCAAAGATGAATTAACTAAATGGCTGAAGGAAAAAGCTGTATCACTGCTACCTCAAGAAGTAAGGAACGTTTTAGATGGTTTATTGCAAGTAGCAGCAAATGTTGACTTAAAACTGGGTAAAAATCAAATTCAAGTTGCCTATTTGGGTGATTTAGAATTAGGGGCAATTCTCAAACAGATACCAGGAATTAAAGATTTACCACTGGATAATCTCAAGTTACCAGTTACTAATCCCAAACTGACAATTATTAACCCCAATAGCAATAATGCAGATTTTAGTATTGATGCAGATCAGTTACCTAAGCAACAATTGATCGATTGGTTGGTGCAGCAGTTACCGGATAATGTGAAATCCATCTTAAATACGGTTTCTGATGCGAGTCAACAGGTAGATGTATTATTTAGTGATCGCCAATTACAACTAGGTTATAAAGGCAATATTGATTTAGCTAAAATTGCTAAGGTAATTCCCGGTATTCAAGAATTACCAAACCTAGATAGTTTAGCTTTACCTGTGGCTAATCCCCGCTTGACCTTAAGCAATTTAGGTACTAAGAATCTCAAAAATATTGACTACACATTTAGCAGTGATAGTTTACCCCAAGCTCAATTAGTCAACTGGGTAAAAACTACCCTTCTCCAACAATTACCAGCCGATGTTCAATCATTTGTGCAAAAAGCACTGGATATAGTGCAAAATCTTGACCTGAAATTTGGCAATAACCAAATTCAAATAGGTTATTTGGGTGATTTAAACATCAAAACTATCATCGATCAAATCAGCACTCAACTAGGAGATTTCTTATCACCCCTCAAAGGCTTAAATTTCACTCTCACTAACCCTAGCATTACCATCACCAATCCCAAACAAACACCCAGTTTAAGTTTTGGGGTAGATAATCTCCCTATGAAGGAGGTGAAAACATGGTTAACCGAACAGGTAAAAACCTATGTCTCTGATGCTAGTGTTCAGAATTTCTTAACTGGACTGCTCAATGAAATTGCCCAAATTGATTTAGTAGTAGGAGATGCACAAACCCAAATTACCTATTTGGGAACAGTGGATTTAGCTAAAGCACTAAAAACAATTCCAGGGTTAGAAAGTTTCACCCCCAACAATCTCACATTACCTATTCTCAACCCCAGTTTTACAGTTACACGCACCGGCAAAACTCGCACCTTTAGCTTATCTGCGGAAAGTTTACCCAAACAAGAATTAACTGAATGGTTAGGAACAGAAATTAAAAACCAATTACCTGCGGAAGTACGGAGTATTGTTGATTCACTCCTAGCTGTAGCAGATAAGATGGATGTGCAGTTGGGTAGTAATCAAGTACAGTTCAAATATCAAGGCGCACTGGATTTAGCGACGATTATCAAAGAAATTCCCGGATTAAAAGAACTACCTGTCAATAATCTGCAATTACCGGTTCTTAACCCCAGTTTGGCAATTACTAATCCTGGCAAAAATGCCAGCTACAGTTTCGCCGCAGACGAGTTACCAAAAACACAACTCGTTACTTGGATTAAACAGCAATTACCCACTGATGTACAATCAATTCTCGATACCATCACAGCCCAAGCACAACAATTAGATGTGGTTGTAGGTAATAACCAAATTCAACTTACCTATAATGGTGCTGTTGATTTGGTAAAAGTGCTTGGGTTGATTCCAGGAGTCAAAGAATTACTACCTGGGACTACCCAACCACTGAATATTATTAATCCCAGTCTCACCATTCTTAACCCTGGGAAAAATGCCAGCTTTAGCTTTGCATCTGACAAGTTACCAAAACAGGAATTACTCGATTTAATCAGCAGTCAAATACCGGAACAAGTTAAGTCAGTCTTTAATAATCTGTCAGAAAACCTAGATGTGATCTTTGGTCAGGGTATTATCCAAGTTAACTATCTAGGTGATGTGGATTTAATGAAGATAGCGAGTTTGATCCCAGGAGTGAAAGAATTACCTCTGAATGGATTAAAACTCAATGTTACTAATCCCAGCTTTACTTTGATTAATAAAGGTAAAGCCACAGATGCAACTAAGCCCACATTTGATTATGTATTTGCGGCTGATAAACTACCTACCCAAGATTTAATTAACTGGGCGAAGAATACCGCCGCCGATATCTTACCTGCTGAGGTGAAAGGTGTTCTGGATAAATTGCTGAACATAGCCAAGGATGTCAACTTGACTTTGGGTAATGGACAAATGCAAATTGCCTATAACGGTAATTTGGATATTGCCCAAGTAATTGGTTTAATTCCTGGATTGCAAGATGTTAGTGTCTTCAAAGGATTGAACTTACCTGTCACCAATCCCAGCATTACCATTATTAATCCCAAACCAGGTACAGGACTCAAGACACAGTATCTATTAAAGAGCGATCGCTTACCCAAAGAAGAGTTAGCGAAGTGGGCGCAGGAAAAAGCTACAGAATTACTGCCCGCAGATGTAGCAAAAATTCTCAGTAGCTTAAGTGCGATCGCTCAAGGCATTGACTTAGAAATTGGTACAAATCAAATTCAACTTTCCTTCCAAGGAACAGTGAATTTAAGTAATGTCCTCAAGGAAATTCCTGGAGTTAATGAACTACCAATTCAAAGTTTAGATTTACCAGTTCTTAACCCTAGTCTCACCATCACCAACCCAGGTAAAAATGCCAGCTATAGCTTTGCTGCTGCTCAATTACCCAAAGAACAATTAATTACCTGGTTAAAAGACCAAGCAAAATCTCTCATTCCTAGCGAACTGCTATCGATATTTAACACCTTAGCTAACATCGGACAAAACCTGGATGTGCGCTTTGGTGACAGTCAGTTGCAGATCATGTATCAGGGGAATTTGAACCTGATGGATATTATTAAGGGTATCAGTGGTGACTTAGATAGCTTCAATGTCTCCGGTTTAACCCTAAATGTTCAAAATCCCAGTATCACCATTCTTAATCCTGGTAGAAATGCCGACTTTAGCTTTAAAGCAGATAAGCTACCTGTTGACCAGTTAACAGATTGGTTAACTAAGAAAGTGGTAAATTCCCTACCAGAAGTTGCCACAAAGATCATCGAAGGTATCACTGGTGTACTTGATGATGTGAATGTCTTAATTGATAAAAATGACATTCAAATTTTGTATAACGGCAACCTGGATTTATTAGACATTCTGAACAAGATTCCAGGGGTAAAAGATATTACTTTACCTCCATCTGGCACACTATTAGTTACTAATCCAGCCATCACCCTCACAAAAGTTACAGGACAACCTATAGACTTTAGCTTTACTGCTGAAAAACTGAATAAAGATGGCTTGAAGAAATGGTTAATAGATGCGGCTAAAGATGTCTTACCTACATCCATCAAAGATTTAGTTACTGCCCTGATAGATACTGCGGCTGATTTTGATGTTCTGTTTAAAAACAACAAACTACAAATTAGTTATGCAGGTACATTAGACGCTGCTAAAATCATTCAAAAAATTCCTGGTTTATCTGAATTACAAACCACTGGTTTAGCCCTACCAATTACTAATCCAATCCTTACCATCTATGACTTAGATAAAAAAAATGGAAATATCAATTACACCTTTGCAGCAGATCATTTACCGAAGGAAGAATTAATAAATTGGCTAACCAAACAAGCTACTTCCCAACTGCCTCAAAGTCTCCTCAATGTAGTTGATGATTTACTAGAATTAGCACGACGCATTGACTTGCAACTAGGTAAAAACACAGTTCAAATTACCTATCAAGGGGTTTTAGATTTAGCTGATGTTTTAGAGAAAATACCTGGCATCAATGAGCTATCCTTTAATGGCTTAGACTTACCCATTACTAACCCTACAGTCACCATTACCAAACCAGAAGTAACAGCTAGTGGTACTCCTGGAACTTGGAGAGATGCCAAATTTAGCTTTAAAGCCGATCAATTACCCACCCAACAATTAGCAAATTGGTTAACTAATCAAGCTGGATCAATTCTACCCAGTACCATTTCTCAACCAGTTAAGGATATATTGACTGATTTTGGTCCAGTTAACCTATCCCTAGCCAACGACAAATTACAATTTAGCGCCAATACAATCAAATTGGATCAAGTAATCAAGGCTACAGGACTTAAGGACATCTTTACCACGATTCCTGATTTAACCTTAAATAACACCAGTTTAACTTTAAGTAACTTTGGTAAAGGCACTACTCAATATCAATTTGCTACCAGTGGGGTTAACTTAGGCACATTAGCTACAGCTTTGGGATTACCCAGCGAGATCAGCACATATTTACCGACCGTTAACTTATATGTAGGTAGCGATCGCATCCTGTTTACTGCACCGCAAAGTCTCGATCTGAAAACCATAGTTCCTATCAACAGTCTTGGGTTACCAGAGGTAATTACCAAATATATTCCTGATATCAAACTTGATAACGCCCAACTCAGCATTATCAAGGGTACATCTGGTAAAGAAATTAACCTCTCTGGAACAGTTAGCGGTTTAGGATTAGGTTTAACTTATAGTGGTGGTAAGTGGACATCTAAAGGTATTGATGATGGTGGAAGGTTAAGCGCCTTAGATTTAGTTGATCTGCTGAAAAAAGGTAAAGAAACCAAACAAAGTTTCTTGGATTTAGTGCAATATCAATTAACTGGTGAAGCTAATCTCGGACTCACAGCCAAAACCAGTATTGAAGGTAATCCTGTGTTTCCTTCATTTAGTTTCGATGTAGCAGCTAAATTCCCTCTGTTCAACTATGGGAATCAACAGGAAGCGTCAAAAACTGGGGCAAATATTAAACTGAATAATATCGCTATTGACTTAGGATCATTTATCAGTAACTTAATTGGTCCAGTTATCAAACAAGTCAACGACATCATTCAGCCCCTTAAACCAGTTATCCAACTGCTCAATAGCGACACTAAACTCCTGTCACAACTAGGATTAGGTGGGGTATTTGATGATAACAGAGATGGCAAAGTTACCCTATTAGAAATCGCTAAAGTCTTAGCTCCACCTGAGCAAAGAGCCAAAATAGAAAAATCCCAAAAATTTATCAAAGCAGTTGGCGATATTGTCGAATTGATTGTTGAATTAAGTAAGGTTCCTGCCAATCAACCTATTATTATTGATTTGGGTAGCTATGCCTTAAATGAATTCAAAGCTGCTAGTAAAGATGCTAAAGATGCAGCTAATCAAGTGGAAACAGGTAATGGTAAAAACTCACCATTACAAACAACCAATAGCACCACAGACCCACTCAAACAATCAGAACAAAAGAGTAGCGATAAAGCTGCTAGTGGTTTCCTCAGCAAGTTAAAAAATATTGAGGGTTTACAGTTTCCCATCCTTACCAACCCGATGAAAGCAATTGATTTGCTTTTGGGTAAAACCACAGATTTGGTATTTTATGATGTTCCCGATCTCGACTTTAACTTTGCTATTTCCAAAAATTTCCCTGTCTGGGGTCCAATAGCAGGACAACTCAGTGGTGAGTTTAGTGCTAAAACCAATTTAGCAGTTGGCTTTGATACCTATGGTGTCAATCAATGGAAAGACCAAAACTTTGCTTTGGAGGATATCTATAAAATCTTTGATGGTTTTTATGTAGCTGACAGAAACAGTCAAGGACAAGATATTGATGAGTTAGTTTTAAATGCCACCATTGCTGCTGGTGCTGGTGTAGATATTGGTATCGCTGATGGTTTTGTCAGAGGTGGAATTGAGGGTAAGGTCAGTTTAGACCTGAATGATGTCGGCGAAAATAACGGTACTAGCGACGGCAAGATTCGCGGTTCTGAGATTATTTCTCGCATCAGCAAACCATCAGAATTATTTAACCTTAATGGTAGTATTGATGCTTTTTTGAATGCTGAAGTTCGTGTACTTGCATTAGTTAGTTATAAAACAGTCTGGAAACAAGAATTTGCCCGCTTTAATTTAGCGAAATTCTCTCTGGGTGCAAATGGATTTAGTTTCAGTGGCGCACTGTCCCAAAGCTATATTGCAGGTGCAACAATCTTCCTTGATACCAACTTTAATAACCAGTGGGATGAAGGCGAAGCTAAAACAATTTCCGATGAATACGGTGAATTTAACCTTGATGTTCCCCAAGAAGTAGATGTCAATGGCGATGGTGAGATTGGTGTTAAGGAAGCACAATTAGTAGGATTAGGTGGCTTTGATACTTCTAGTGGTTTGTCTTCTGGTGCTTTGATTGCCTTACCGGGTTCGGCGATCATCACGCCTTTAACTAGCTTAGAAGCACGACTAGTACAATCGGGCTTGAGTCGAGAAGCAGCCGATGACATCATTAAACAGCAATTGGGTTTGGATCTGACATCAAATATCGAAAGTTTCGATCCTCTCAAAGCTGTGGGACAACAAGATCAAGCAGGCTTAAATGTCTATGTAGCACATATTCAAGTACAATCTCTGCTCAATCAAACTCGTGCTTTATTAGATGGTTTACAAGCTGCTCAAGGTGTTATCAATCCTAATAATTTACTAGAAGCGATTAATGCCCTAGCGGTATATCTGCAAACTAGCACCAATTCTCGCTTTGAACTGACTAATACAGAGATTCTGCGATCGTTCTTTGAGTCGGTTGTAAATGGCACTCAATTAACTGTATCGCCTGAACAACTAACTGCTTTAGCTTTAGCAGCAGCAAATGGTAATGCGTATTTAGCGAAAGTGTCCGCAGTGGGTGCATCAAAATCTATATCAGAAGCCCTACCTGTATTAGCTTCGCTCAAACGAGTTACCCAAGGAGATATTCCTGCACTGGTGCAGAAGATGGGTAAGGGAGAACTGACTACAGAGCAATTTTTGAGTGCGATCGCTACGACTTTCGCTCAAAATTATTACCTAATTGATGCTAACGATAATAGCTTCGGTAATCGCTATGTTTCCGTGAGTGTATCTCAAGGGCTGGTGTCTGAGGCTGATGCTGCTAAGGTGCAATTCCGCATAGATTTAACCCAAGAAGCACCAAACCAGGGCTTAAAGATTTTCTACAATCTCTCTGGTACAGCCACTTTAGACGAAGATTATCAGATTGTTAGCCCAACTCCGGGCGAAATCAACATCGCCCCTGGTGAAACTACTGCTGTCATTGAGGTTCAGATTCTCAATGATAACTTGGCAGAAAACTTAGAAAGTATCGCCTTGAACTTGAAATCTGTAGGTGAAGGTTACGCGATCGCACCAAATGCTAAAGTTGCCTTGATCGATATTCAAGATAATGATCAAACAGCAGCAGATCAAGCTACTACGGGAGTAGTTCTCAAGGGTAGTTTGCTAGCTGATACCCTGACAGGTGGTGTCGGTAACGATCAACTCGAAGGTAAAGAAGGTAATGACTATCTTGATGGCGAAGAAGGCAATGATCTCTTACTTGGTGGTGGCAGTAATGATACCCTGATCGGTGGTGTCGGTAACGACCGACTTCAAGGTAACTTTGGTGATGACTTCCTCTCTGGTGGCGAAGGTGATGACAGATTAGAAGGTGGAGATGGTAGCGATCGCCTTTTAGGTGGTGTCGGAAGTGATATTGTTTTAGCTGGTTTAGGCGATGACTCTTTAGAAGGTAATCAAGGTAACGATCAGCTTGAAGGTGGTGGGGGTAATGACACAATTTACGGTAACGAAGATAACGACTGGATAGTTGCTGGCGATAATAATGATGTCATCGTCGGTGGTACGGGAGATGACATCCTCAATGGCGGTGCTGGTGCTGATGTCTTCTTCTTCAACTCTGACAATGACGGCTTTGACACAATTCTCGATTTCAATCCCGAACAGGGAGACAAAATCCAGATTTCGGCTTCAGGTTTTGGTGTCAGTGACATCAGTGGTTTCCGATTTATTAATGGTATCTTAGACTTCCAAGGAAAAAATCTCGCACTGATCCAAAATCAAGGCAAAACCTACGCCTACTTTTCTCACCTTGACCAAATTCTTGAACTTGTTGACCAACCCACCCCAATTCCATCTACTGAAAATCAACAGATACAGCAAAATCTGTCTAGCTTCCATGCTCCCTCAATATTGAGTAGCGAAGCTCAAAGCAGTCAAGGAACTGCGGCTAATCGCTGGAAAGAAATTAAACAACGGGGTTATCTCAAAGCTGGCACAGCTAACCAAGACTCTACTCTAAATTTTGACCGAGAATTTGTTGGTGCATTAGCGGCTGCTATCTTTGGGGATAAGAATCAAGTTGAATTCATTGATACCAGTTTTACTGATGGTTTTACGCAGGTTGCTCATAAAAACCTTGACCTTAATGCCCAACGAGTTACCCAGAATCTCATTAGGGATGGTGGCTTAAATGTCGATTTTGGCCCCGTGTATCTTTACGATCACCAAGGTATCCTCGTCCCTGCTAATAGCTCAATTAAGCAAATCGCTGACCTGAAAGGCTCTACCATTGGTGTTGTTAGTGGTGATACTGCTTTTGGTAATTTAGTCAACTTGCTGACTCCCTTAGGCATTACCTTCACACCACGCTTCTTCAAGGATATAACCGAATTGTTTGCTGCTTATCAAGCCGGGGAGGTGGCTGTTGTTTCTACTGACCAAGGGTTGATTAACAAATATATCAGTAGTCTAGCTGCACCAGAAACACAACGGATTTTGGATGGGGAATTTTCCAAAGAACCAATCGCTTTAGTACTACCAGAAAATGAATCCGCCTGGGCTGATGTGGTACGCTGGGTAACTTACGCCACAATTCAAGCGGAAGAATTTGGCATTACTTCCCAAAATATTGACCAAATCCTAGCAGCAAATAAAGATGATAACCCCGCTAATGATTCTGATCCGGCAATTCGCCGTTTCTTAGGCTTGCAAGAAAAACTGGGGACTGCTTTAGATTTGCGAGATGATTTTGTCGTCCAAGTGATTAAGCAGGTTGGTAACTACGGCGAAATTTATCAGCGTCATTTTCCGAATTTAGAACGCGATCGCAATCTCCTGTGGACTGATGGTGGATTAATGTATGCACCGCCTTTCTCAGGGACTCCGAAGGAACTGAATCTGATTGATAATGATAAACGCAACGTCTTAGACGAAATCAAACAAAGAGGTGTGCTGAAGTTTGGTTTACCTGAACCCTTTAACTTCCCCGGTTTTACAGTCAAGCAAGCAGATGGCACAGTCAAAGGCTTTGATGCAGATTTAGGTAGGGCTTTAGCAGCAGCAGTATTTGGCAATCCCAATCAAGTAGAATTTGTACAACAAGCCTTCGCCGATGGCTTTGGTAATACAGCTAATGGTGTAGTAGATGCTTCTGCTGCGGCTTATACAGAGAACTTAGTCCGTGATGCGAGTTACGGAATCGATTACAGTCCGATTTATCTTTATACCGGACAAGGTATCCTCACCCGCAAAAATAGCGGTATTAATTCCATCCCAACTCTTAATGGTCGTAAAATTGGGTTGCTTAGTGGGATGTCAGGTACAACTGCATTGAGCAATTTGCAAGATGCATTGGTAAAATTTAGCGCCAGTCCTACCCTAGTCACCTTTGAGACTTCTGCTGATATGTACGCCGCTTACGATCGCGGTGAGGTCGAAGCAGTCTTTAATGACGTTACACTCCTAGCAGGCAAAATTCCCACTTTATCTCAGCCACAAGAACACCAAATTCTTCAAGATACTTTTTCTAAAGAACCTTTAGCTTTAATCGTTGATGAAAACCAATCGGATTGGGCTGATGTAGTCAGGTGGACAATGTATACTTTGGTGCAAGCTGAGGAATACGGCATTAATTCCACTAATATTGATGACTTTATTGCTCGCAATACCGATGCTGACCCCAATAATGATTCTACGCCGGCAATTCAGGCATTCTTAGGCATTAAAGGTAATCTTGGTGCCAAGCTGGGACTAGCTAATGATTTTGCAGTTCAGGTAATTAAGGCGGTAGGTAATGCAGGTGAACTATACGCCCGTAATTTTGATACTAATCTGTTACCGCGAGGACTGAATGAACTTTATACCAGTTCTGGCTTACAGTATGCAGCACCCTTTGGCGGTATCGAGCCACAACAGCCCCATATTACCTTGAATACTGACACCAAGGTATTCCAATTAGAAGGCGATACTGACACAATTCATCTCAAGTTTAGTCTGAGCAGTAAGCACCTTAACCGCCAAAACATTCATCAAATTGCGTTGGTTGCTTATGATAACGCCCAAGGGGAAGTTGATGGCTTCAAACCTGGACAAGATGGCTACCTCAATGCTGTACTCAAACGTTCTCAAGTGCTGTTCTCAGTACTCCCCGATGACTTTATTTCTAATCCAACAAAAATTATTCAGAGAGCCAGTCGTGAAAACTTAGGATTGCTGTTTTTCCAAAATACCAGCTTAGATGCGGTTCTCAATGATAGCAGTCTGCTAAATCGCGTGTTTCTTGGTTCTCCTTTTGGCACTAGTTCTACACAAGTCTTGACTGTTGCGTCTCTGGATAATAATCAATTTAGTTTGAGCTTTGAGGATCAATTAGGTGATCTTGACCCTGATTTAGTTGTGAAGTTAGAAATTACTAATGAAGAAATTCCTCTGGGCGCGAAGTTACAAAAACAAGGTACAGAGGAACTAATTGACCTTACAGATTTAGCTGGGTTACAAGTTCAAGTTTCTTTCCCGATTGTCAAAAGTGAAGCGGCTTATAATAACGTTGTCGGTTTCTACCAAATTGAAGACCTTCAAGGTTCAGTGGTTGACTCCCTCACTGGTAAATTGATCCGTGTTGGTGAAGCAGGTTACGCACAAGCAGCAATCCGCAACAGTCAACAGCATGGTATGACCATGAATGACCAAGGGGTATTAACTGGTAGTACTTTTGCAGGTGGGAAATTTTATGCACCATATCTGATTGCTAATGGTACAGTTGACGCTGGGCTGAAAGGCGATGTAGCTGTTTATTTTAGCTTTATTGGGGCAAATTCTGACCATACAGATCATTTCCTCTCTCTTGGCAATAATGCTTGGGGTGTAGAGGACTTAGCAGGCGGTGGCGATCGCGATTTCAATGATATTGTGATTCAAGCCAATTTCAAAATTGTCTAATTGTGATTTGAAAGAAAAAATGAGGTATTGAGCCGAGATACGGGTATCGTATTAGTAGCAAAAAATACTATCAAACATAAATTAAGAGTGCCTGTTGCACAATTCTTTCAATTGAGAAGAGAGAACTACTTTGGCTGGTGCGGGGATTGGCGCAGCAGCAGGAGGTATTATCGGAGCGTTGTAGATAGTAGTGGGCGTTTCACAAGAGTGCTGATGAAAATCGGACTACAACAATACTGGAACTTACTTGTAGACTACCTCAAGCCACAAAAGGGTAGAGTAATTAAGTTTGCGATCGCACTTCTTTTCAGCATCGGCTTACAAATCCTCAAACCCCAGATTTTACGCTATTTCATTGACACAGCTGTAGCTGGAGGCGATCGCCAAAAATTATTCCTAGCAGCTTTTTTATTTATTGCTGTCGCCTTAATTACCCAACTCATGACAATTACCGCAACCTTATACGGTGAAAACGTCGCTTGGACAGCTACTAACGCCTTACGTGCAGATTTAGTAGAGCATTGTTTGACACTAGATTTATCCTTTCATAAATACCGTACACCAGGCGAATTAGTCGAACGTATAGACGGCGATGTGCAGAATTTATCAGAATTTTTCTCGAACTGTGACAATCCTTTGTTAATTGGCGTCATCTGAGATATTTTCTCGTATTTGCTGTTAGCTAGCGATTAAACAGCAATGGACTAACTATTATAGCTATTTGATAATAATTTTCTGATTTTTCTGAAACAAGTACAAAATTAGTTGAAAAAAAATCCTAATAAGGATAAAGTATAATCTTGAAACTTATCGCTCTTATCGCTCACATTAGGCTGCAAAGCTAAATATTATAGGAATGTACCTTGTCTTAATACTTGATAGTTATATAAAAATTCTCAATTAAGATGTTGGAATTGCAAATGTCAAAGAAGACACAGCTAGCTTACTTAAATGAATATAATTATCAATTGATGAAAAGATAATGACAAGAGCAACCACAGCATCCCCAAGGAACTGGAACACACCGAAAATATCTCCATTAGCGGGTCTAATTCTGGGCATACTAATTCTGCTAACTTGCTTGGTGTACAGTGTTACTTTAGGTGCAGCAGAAATATCTATAAAAAAGATTCTAGAATCCTTTATCCTATTTGACGGTTCATACGAACATTTAGTAATTCAGACCGTGAGATTACCGCGATCGCTCATTGCTCTGCTGGTAGGATCAGCCTTAGCAGTCTCCGGCGCATTAATGCAAGGTTTGACGCGCAACCCCTTAGCAGATCCAGGGATTTTGGGTATTGAGTCAGGTGCAGCATTAGCTGTAGTTACCACAATTTTTCTCTTTGGCGGCTCCTCCTTAGGCGTTTTAACCATTGTGGCCTTTGTGGGTGCAGGCGCGACAGCGATGTTAGTCTACTTGCTGGGTTCTTTAGGAAAGGGAGGAGCCACCCCATTAAATCTCACCGTAGCAGGTGCAGCACTCACGGCTTTGATTTCTTCCCTCACCACGGCTATTCTCATCGTCAGTCAACGCACCTTAGAAGAAATTCGCTTTTGGTTGGCTGGTTCCCTAGCTGGCCGGGATATCAACATCTTATTGTCAGCATTACCTTTTGTCGTGATTGGCTTAGTGGTAGCCTTTAGCCTTGGTAGACAAATTACAACCATGAGCCTGGGTGAAGATGTAGCCAAAGGTTTAGGTCAACAGACAGCTTGGGTGAAAATTACCACTGCTATTAGTGTGGTGCTACTAGCAGGAAGTTCCGTATCTCTAGCCGGGCCTATCGGCTTTATTGGCTTAGTCGTTCCCCATATGGTGAGATTTTTTATCAAAGCCGATTACCGTTGGATTTTGCCTTACTCCGCAGTTGTCGGTGCAACTTTACTTTTAGTTGCAGATGTGGCGGCGCGGATATTACTCAAACCCCAGGAATTACCTGTAGGTGTGATGACAGCATTAGTTGGTGCGCCCTTTTTTGTCTACTTGGCTAAATCAAAGGTGAGGAAATGAAATTGGATTGGCTCGTCATCCGTTCCGAGACGATATCTTTGCGGATCGATCGCCGTGTACCACCAATGCTGCTATGTTTGGCAGTGGCGGTTTTGGTAGCAATGGTGATGAATTTAGGCCGGGGAGAATACCCGATTTCCCCCCTAGACATTATCAAAACCGTATTGGGTATTGATACAGGTAATCCCGATCATGCTTTTGTGATTCACAACCTCCGTCTACCCCGTACCCTTGTGGCTTTTATGGTGGGTATAGCACTGGCAATTTCTGGCACTATCTTGCAAGGAATTACACGTAACCCATTAGCCGATCCCGGCATTATTGGCATTAATGCGGGGGCAAGTCTAGCGGCAGTGACAGTAATTGTATTATTACCATCAGCACCTGTTTATACTTTGCCTTTGTCCGCCTTTGCAGGTGCTTTATTAATGGCTGGTTTAATTTACTCCTTGGCTTGGAACAATGGAAGTTCGCCAGTGTTGTTTATTTTAATGGGCGTGGGTTTATCTGCGATCGCCTCTGCTTTCACCAGCTTATTAATTACCTTTGGCGATATTTACAGCGTCAGCGATGCGTTGGTGTGGTTAGCTGGTAGTGTTTACGGACGCACCTGGGAACAAGTTTTTTCTTTTTTACCTTGGTTAATCGTTTTTGTGCCAATGGCGCTGATACTAGCCAGACATTTAGATGCCTTAAATTTGGGAGATGATGTCGCCAAAGGTTTAGGAACTCGTGTGGAATGGCAACGGGGTTTACTCGTACTAGTGGCTGTAGCCTTAGCAGGTGCAGCAGTCGCCACAGCCGGAATGATTGGCTTTGTAGGATTAATTGCACCCCATTTAGGCAGACAGTTAGTAGGTACAAATCATCAAGGTTTAATTCCCAGTTCTGCATTATTAGGAGGAATGTTAGTTGTAGCTGCGGACTTTTTCGGCAGAACTATCTTTGCACCTATCGAAATTCCCTGTGGAGTGGTAACTGCTGCGATTGGCGCACCTTATTTTCTCTATTTATTAATTCGCAATCGCAAAAAATAGTCAACCGTCAACCGTCAACCGTCAACATAATAACAACTATGAAAGGATTATCAACCAAAAGTTTGTCTTTAGCTTACGATGGCGTACCCATTATTCGAGACTTAAATTTGGCAATTCCTCCGGGAAAAATTACGGCTTTAGTAGGTGCAAATGGTTGCGGTAAATCAACTTTATTAAGAGGTTTAGTTAGATTGCTCAAACCTATTGGTGGTACCGTATATCTTGATAGCACTTCAATTTTTAATTTGTCTACTAAAGAAGTAGCACAACAATTGGGGATTTTACCCCAAAGTCCAGTAGCACCCGAAGGATTAACAATCAGAGATTTAGTTGCTCAAGGTCGTTATCCTTATCAAAATTGGTTGCAGCAGTGGTCAGCTAAAGATGAAAAAATTGTGCAACAGGCACTCTTAATTACAGATTTATTAGAGTTAGCAGATAGAGCATTAGATACCTTGTCTGGTGGACAACGCCAACGTGCTTGGATTGCAATGGCACTGGCGCAAGATACAGATATTTTACTATTAGATGAACCGACTACTTTTTTAGATTTAGCACATCAAATAGAAGTTTTAGATTTGTTATATGATTTGAACCAGAATCAGGGAAGAACTATTGTCATGGTGCTGCATGATTTAAATCAAGCTTGTCGTTATGCAGATTATCTAGTTGCTGTGAAACAAGGAAGAATTTTTACGGCAGGAGAACCCAAGCAAGTAATGACAGAGGAGATGGTAAAAGAAGTTTTTGCTTTAGAGTGTCGTGTTATTTCCGATCCAGTTTTGGGAACGCCGATGTGTGTACCCATAGGACGCAAGGGCAAAAGTAACACCATTCATAATTAATAATTTCTAGTTTCTACAAATGTTGAATTCTCGTGAATTAGCAACAGTATTGTCAAGATAGCAATCCTATTTCAGTTGTGAAAAATATCGGTTTTGGCTGTTGACTGTTGATTGTTGTAGGGGCGGGTTCACCGATATCCTCATTTATTATTTCAAGCTACCAGTCAATTATGGAACGTACTCAAACTTTTTGCGTTTCAATCCCGTTGCCAGGATTCGCTAAGTTTCAAGTCTGTGCAGTGCTTGGACTGACATCGGATACACACAAGGTTTCAATCCCGTTGCCGGGATTCGCTAAGTTTCAAGTGCTACCCATGCATTGAATTCTGATAAATCTGGCTCGTTTCAATCCCGTTGCCGGGATTCGCTAAGTTTCAAGCTAATCAGGCGGATTTCAATTCAGGGAAAGCAGTTAAGTTTCAATCCCGTTGCCGGGATTCGCTAAGTTTCAAGTCTGGAAGGATATATTTACCAGTTAAGCTATTATCGAGGTTTCAATCCCGTTGCCGGGATTCGCTAAGTTTCAAGAACTTTGAGGTATGTAGACGATATTTTGTTAGACGTTTCAATCCCGTTGCCGGGATTCGCTAAGTTTCAAGGATTAATAAAGATAGCGGAACACACGCCCCAAAATTAGTTTCAATCCCGTTGCCGGGATTCGCTAAGTTTCAAGACAGTGGCGCTTGCTTCGATGATTTGCGTCATGGGTAGTTTCAATCCCGTTGCCGGGATTCGCTAAGTTTCAAGATGGCGGTTCCTGTTTTAGAGACCCCCTTTCTAAATGTTTCAATCCCGTTGCCGGGATTCGCTAAGTTTCAAGAATCGGGGGCGATGGTTTTTGATGTAGTATCGAGTGTGTTTCAATCCCGTTGCCGGGATTCGCTAAGTTTCAAGTTGGACATTCCTCCAAGTCTTCATTTCTCCAACCATGTATAGTTTCAATCCCGTTGCCGGGATTCGCTAAGTTTCAAGCCAAACAGTTCTAGTTAAGGTTGTATCAAGTAACTGGTTTCAATCCCGTTGCCGGGATTCGCTAAGTTTCAAGGGTAAAACCCAATTTCATCAAAGCCAGCGCTAAAAGTTTCAATCCCGTTGCCGGGATTCGCTAAGTTTCAAGTCGTGCAAAGCTTGTAATCTTGATAAATCTTTATCGTTTCAATCCCGTTGCCGGGATTCGCTAAGTTTCAAGCAGGCAGAGGCCTCTTGTGGTATTTCTCTTTGTGTGTTTCAATCCCGTTGCCGGGATTCGCTAAGTTTCAAGCAGAACAAGGGCGATATATGTCGCCCAGTGGCAGCAAGGTTTCAATCCCGTTGCCGGGATTCGCTAAGTTTCAAGGAGGTATTGACCGTTACAAGCCAAAGGGATAAAATGTGTTTCAATCCCGTTGCCGGGATTCGCTAAGTTTCAAGGGGATCGACCCGGCTATGCGCTTTAGGTTATTTTGTGTTTCAATCCCGTTGCCGGGATTCGCTAAGTTTCAAGCCGCAAAATTAAATAAATCAGCACTGGCTTCTCTGGTTTCAATCCCGTTGCCGGGATTCGCTAAGTTTCAAGCCTCGGTTAGCTGTTCTTCATTCTTAGGATCAACTGTGTTTCAATCCCGTTGCCGGGATTCGCTAAGTTTCAAGTTCATAATTTGACCTCAGTTAATTACCAATTTCTAATTGTTTCAATCCCGTTGCCGGGATTCGCTAAGTTTCAAGCGGGTGTATACCCTAATTTGCTGCCTCAAGGCTTTTTAAGGTTTCAATCCCGTTGCCGGGATTCGCTAAGTTTCAAGAAGGGTAAAGGCTGGCTTGTAGTATCGCCGCAAAATTGTTTCAATCCCGTTGCCGGGATTCGCTAAGTTTCAAGCATGGTGACAAGGTTGTATGGATTTCAATTATCTGTTTCAATCCCGTTGCCGGGATTCGCTAAGTTTCAAGTAATATTTTCAAAGCAATACGCTCCATCCCCAAATAGTTTCAATCCCGTTGCCGGGATTCGCTAAGTTTCAAGCCGGATGTTTTAAAGGCACAAGAAGCAGAAAGTAAGTTTCAATCCCGTTGCCGGGATTCGCTAAGTTTCAAGGAAGGGATTATTGAAGCAAGCGATCCAAATTTATTAACGTTTCAATCCCGTTGCCGGGATTCGCTAAGTTTCAAGATCGCCCAAGATGGGACTGTAGTAACTGATTGTGAAATGTTTCAATCCCGTTGCCGGGATTCGCTAAGGTTGAATTTCCCGTTTACCCAACAAGCCTAAAACTACATTGTCACTCACTAAGGCGCGAAATTCTTCCATCAAATCTAATACCATTGCTGGTTGTCCGTGATGAACTTCATGTAAATAGCCAATATAAGGGTCAAGTCCAGCAAGGTGAACCGCAGATGTGACTTGGGTTTTCAACAAAGCATAGGAAAAACTTAATAATGCATTCACGGGATCGGTAGGTGGGTTACGATTGCGACCGTTGAAAGTCCATTGTTTACCCACCATTCTTTGCCAACAAGCAAAATACTCTCGTGCGGCTAATCCTTCAATTCCCCGCACCTGGTCTATAGTTTTTTGGCTTTTAACCATAGTTTTGCGTTGTTTGAGCGGATTATCCCGTTCGTTATGGCGATATAGTACGTTGTATTGATTGTGAATTTTGGTAGTAACTATTGCTTGGACTAATTCCAAACGTCGTGCAGGATCGTTGTAAACTGCATATTGAGCTAACCTAAGTTGACCATTACGAGAGTATCCGGGCAACGCCGAGCCTAAGTATTTTCCGAAAAAGGAAAGATAATGTACGGGCATTCCTAATTCTAAAGCATAGACAAGAGCGTCTCCGGTAACTTGCGGATTACCCATGAGAACTACTTGTTCTACAGTTTGCGCAGGTATATTTTTTTTCTTCCATGTACCATCTTCCTGCTTTAAAGAGACGGTGAAGGCTTCGTAGACTTTACTTAAAACGGCTTCGGCTTGAGTAACGTAGAGAACTGACATATTAATTTTAGATTTTAGATTTTAGATTTTGGATTTTGGATTTTCAAACAAATTGGTTTGATTTAGTGAGGCGTAGGTTGGGTTGAGGAACGAAACCCAACATTTTCGGCGCTTTGTTGGGAGATAAGGCTTCCTTATATCTGAACTTTTCAAAACGGATTTTGGATTTTCAAACAAATTGGTTTGATTTAGAAGTAGTGCAGAATCGTCTCTAAATTTCTGCACGGAGTGCTTTGACTTCAAAAGGTAAGCAAATTCGTTGCAAACTGCATGAGGAGCATTTTTTGTTATTGTTAATGGGGGCTGGCATTTGCTGATTAGCAGCAACTTGAGCCAGTGCGATCGCATTTTCTGTAGCTTGTCGTAATTGTGGGGTAAATGCTACGGTTTGTCTTCTGCGGTTGGCGTGGTAAAAAATTTCGCCATAGGCAATATTGCGTCCGGTGCGTTCTTCTAAACATAAAGCTGCACCGCAGAGTTGAAAATGGTCGTTGAGATGTTGTGCCATTTTCCCTTTTTTGTATTCTACTGGGATAAGTTGACCGTTGCACTCTTCTACCGCATCAATAATACCAGCAATTTTCAGGCGATCGCTCCATACCCATTGTTGTTGACGAATCACTGTATCGCCTTCGGTGATTACTAGTTCTTCGTTAATGTTGCGGTGTAAATGGCGACCTAAAATAATATGTTCGTTGTCTTCCATTTCCCCCAGCACATATTCAAGGTAAAATCGCCGTGGGCAATATTCCCAAGCATTCAGATACGCCAGGGGTAAGTAATTTTCATTCATATTGGTCAATGGTCATTTGTCATTAGTCATTTGTCCCCCTCATCTCTCTTGTCCCCCTTGTCTCCCTTGTCCTCCTTGTCTCCCTTGTCCCCCTCATCCCCCCTTAACTTGTCCCATTCCCATTGCAGTTTTTCGACCAATGCCGGCAAAGTTGGCAAAGTGAGCTAAAATTGTGGCGATTCTGGCTTGCTCGCTGTCTGCGAATCTATATCTAACTAATCCTTCTGCACCTATCTCTGCACCACCTTCCATTTTCATGGCGTAGGTTTTGAGTTCGTAAGCTGAAACTACTGCATTCCATTCGATGCTAGGAAATCTGAGTGCTTCTGGTGCAAATAAATTCCAACGTCGTAACAGTCCATTAAAAACTAATTCGGGTAGGGGAAAAGGTTGAATATTTTTACCCTGTTTGAAACTGGTAGGGGTAAGAAATTGGAATTCGATGAAATTCTGAGTTGGTAGTTGTACAAGTTTCTCATAGCTGGTTGCTTGAGTAATATCAATCCAACCACCCAAACGACAGGGTATTCCTGCTAATGTAATCTCGTTACCCAAGTCTGCATTCATTCCCCACAGTAAGGGTGCGAGTAATTCTTTTTGTAATAAGCTGATTTTCAACAGGTTTTTTTTGGGAGAACAATATTCCAAGCCGATTGTCATTGGTAAATTATCCTGTTGGTGTAACCTGTCGGCTAATTCGGGATTTGCATTAGCAAACCAGCGAAAACACAATGCATGGATAGCACGTCCTAGTGTGGGGGGAAGAGCTTTGACGGCGGAAATGGTAATTTGGATTGTATGTAGGGAATGGGAATTGACCTCAACACCACCGATTTCGTAGGCTTTCTCTCGCCATTCTACCAAGTTATTTTCAGCGATTTGTAAACAGAGCGATCGCATTAAATTTTCATATAAAATCGATTCTGGTAGTACTGGCATGATTTTCGTCACCCCATATATTTTACGTAGAGGTATCCAAATGGGTGCGGTATCAACCTCAACTAGCCAGTCGCTTAAAGCGATCGCTGTAGATAATGTTTCAGCTTGGTGTAAAATAACACTTAACCCAGCGAAGCGGTTTTCTGTTTTTCTGCTATTTTGTAATGAATTTGCAGCATTATTACTCTCAGTATCTTTGGTAGAAGTCATAACGGGCACTAGTAGAACGAAGTCGTAATGGTAAAAATCCTGGTTCTATTATCCGGTCTTTGTCAATTTGGGCTTTATCATTGGAAAATGGATTAATGCGGTTAAAGGTAGTTTTTTTACCTAAATCATCCATTGGTTGCACGGTGAAACTAGTGCTGGGGTCTGGTGTAAAGGTGGGTGCATCGGTTTGTTGGGTTGCGTCGGGAAGAAATTGGAAGAAGCAGCCTTTTTTGCCAAAATAATTGATTTGAGCGAATAATTGGGTTAATTGTGCTAGGTTGTCACATTCTCCCGCACAAATTTTTAATTCTCCCTGTAAATGTATCCATTCGCGAAATACAAACCCATCTTGCATAGGTATTGTCGAGCGATTTTTGTCGGCTTTATCTGCGGTTTGGTCATAATACCTGAGTTTGTAACCGTTGCGATTGACTACCAACTGTTCTGGTGGAAGCAGGTATATCTGCAAATCGCGAATCCAGGAAAATTCTTTTTTGATCCAAATATCAAAGTCGTCTTGGTGGCGTTTCCCTTGGCTTTCTAATAATGCTTTTAATAACGCCATTTTGATAGCATAGGGTGTAGGTACCAAATTGGAACGTGCAGCCATGCTAGTAGCGTCAGAACGTTTCAGGGTAAACAAACTTACCGGTTGATAGCTAACGGTGAGCCACCTCTCCCCTAACCCCTCTCCTGCAAGGAGAGGAGAACTGGAATTGTGAGAATTATTCGCTGGCTTCGGCATTGTCGCTCTCCCAAGGTTGCCCTTGTGTAATAATTGTTTGGATGTGTTCGGCGAATTCTGCCATTGAATTAAATTCAAAGCAGTGAATTGTCCCTGCTCCGTTGAGATGATTTAAAGTGTTAGCCAAACTATTAATTTGACGGTTATAGCTTTCTTCTAATGGACTCAACATCGGTGCGGGACAGCGACGGGTGCTGATGGTGATTACTCCTTCAAAATGGTCGGGGTGGGGTAAATTGGTATTTCGCTTGGCTCCGTTGGGTTGCAGATAGGTGTAGAGTACGCTTTTGAGTAATGCGTCTAAACGTTGTTTGCGTTCGGTAATATCAATGCTGTAGCTGAAGTTATGGGGATTGTAACCAATGCGGAAGGCTTCAATATTTAAGACAGTTGCGTATAAACCAGAACTGACTTGTACATTGTAGGGTGTAGGATTTTCCACACCATATTTGGCGTGAAAATAGCTTTGGGTTTTAACGAATGTGGGTAAACCAACAACTGCGCCAAATTCAATTACAGACTCACGTTTTAGGGTTTGTCCACCTTTAACTGTCACCATGAATCCTTCTAAATCGCTGATGGTACAAAGTTGTAAGGCTTTGGCTGTTTTGGCGGCTAAATCTGTGTCTTTGTCGCTAAAAATCGGGAGGTTTTTGTCAATATCATAGCCAATGCGATCGGGGTTAAATTGTTTACCACCTGCGGATAAATGCAAGTTAGATTCTAAGGCGATGCGGTGTAAATGTTCGGCTTGAATATGTTTGAGCATATCACCAGAAATGCCATTAACATATTCGGGTTCATTCATGCCTTTTTGAATGATATAAAATCGCCGAGTTAAGGATTGATTTCCTTCGTTACCTTCGTTATTTAAGGCATGAAGTTGCCAAGAAAGCAAGCCGCTAATGGAGAGGGAATAAATGGGGAATTTTGGGGTTGACATGGGGTGAGATTCCTAATTATTTTTTAACGCGGAGGTTTACAAAGTACGCGCAGAGGTTCGCAAAGGGAAGAGAAGAGGATTATGCGGCTTCTGTTTCGTTGTCGATATTTTCGGTTGTATCGATTTCATCGGGTTCTTGTTCTGTAGTATTTGGTTCTTGGCTTTTACCCCATCCTTTAGCATATCCGTAGGCTATTAACAGGTTGGCGACTAGGCTGGAACCGTGTTTATCAACGAGGTGAATTAGGCTATCTAAGTCAGATTTTGTTGTCCAGATGCGGCGAGGTTTCTTTTGTTTTCTTAATTCGTCGTCTATGCGTAGGTTTTCATTTTCATAACTTGCTAAAAATGAACTAATTTCAATGATAAAATCTTTTTTGGAACCTGATTGAGCAGTTAAACGCTGTGCTAATCCATAAATTCTTTCCCAGCCTGTCTCTTTGGCTTTTCCCTCTTTGTCGCGGATGGTTCCAGCATAGACGGTGGCGCTATTTATGGCTTTAGCAATATTTAAAAATCCGGGGTTTTCGGTGATTTCTGTTAATTGCCAATCTTGGTCATTTTGACGGAGTTTTGTCTGCAAATTTTTGACCATTATATCGATTCCCTGTTTGGAAAATAAGACAATTCTAGAATTAACATCGGCTAGTTTTTTTGTCACATAATCCGCATAGCTGACTTGGAAGCGGAAAAATTGGTACAAATCATTACTAGTAATAAAATCTCGATAAGCTGTGAGTAATTCGCTGTTGCCTTCATCAAGGGAAAGCGATCGCACTATTTTGAGATGTTCTGCTAAAATGCTCTGGAAGCTGTACAATTCCTCACTGTTGTGGGGATGTATCCAAGTTGGTAGTCCCAAGCTAAAGAGTTCTTTGACTCCGTAAACTTGTCCCTTGGAACCGAAATGAGTCCCCGCAAAGTTGCTGACAAAGTAGTTTACAGGTTTATTCCAAATATCAAAATCATCTTCTGATGCTGCGGTTTCCCGATTTCCTAAAGCTTGGTGATGATTGAGCAATTCTTGACAAAAGCGTAATACCAATTCGGCATCAAATCGGGCGATACCATGACCGCCACTGGGGGGATTATATACTAATAGCCGCTTGAGTATATCCTGATATTTACTGAATGATATATCTTGAGGCTGTAACGCTACAACTCGCCAATCGAAGACGCGATCGCTAATTTTAACTCGTTCGGCGATCGCAAAATGAAATAATCCCGTCGCAATTAACCACAAACTCAACCAATCGGCTTTTTGTGAATCTACTTTGTTGCTGTCTGCTTTGACTCGGTTGACTCCTTGAACTGAGGTAGGTAAATAAACCTTGACAGCACTCGCCATACTGGGTAACTTACAACCCGTTGCTTTGTGAAATAATGAGGTAATTTGTTGAATTGTGGTATTTTCTTGGCTAAAACCTTGAAATAATGCGGCTAGTAAAGCACCGTAATTATCTCGCAGTTCCCAACTACCCAACCACAAATCATTATGATTGCGATCGCACCGCATTTGTGTGAGAATCACACCATTCTGGGTTCTGGAATCTGGTGGTTTCGGTGTTTCTTCAAGATTTTCGCTTTTTCCTCGGTTGTGAAACAGAAAATCTCGATAAACCTTGCGCGTCTGGGTATGTTCAACTGTGTCAAACAGTTTAACTTCTGCGGGAATTTTACTGGTATCAGTTTTTTGTCCTTTGACTGGGAAAAATGGATCTGAGTAATTAAGTTTAGCGATCGCTTCTAAGTTGATTGGCTGTTTAAATTGGATGATGTAAGCTGTACCCTTATCAATCAGTTGTATTGCGCTTTTTTGCTTAGTTGCTTGCAAAGCATATTCGGCAAGATACGCTAAACCCAACACCAAAAATATATCAACATAATTACTGTATGTCTTGGTAATGAATAGTTGCTTTATCATGTGGCGTGAAGCCATGTGTTATGTGCTGAATTATTTATAGCATAGGGTTGGAAGAGGGGTATTCCAATATTGGTTTATCGGGAGCATCCCAATTTTGACGCAATACCCTAGAAGGGTATTGCTATACCAACAAAGCCTGCCTTCGCAGGCTATCAAACTTTTAGCCTGCGTTCGTCGAAGACGTTCCCGAAGGGTAGGCAGGCTTCGCATTTCTAGCCCCACCCTTATAGGGTGAGGGCGTTTTTGCACATTTGGGATGCTCCCGGTTTATCGCAAAAAGCTAGGTTCAAATCAACTATCATTAGAACGCTATCAAATTAAGCGCATTGTCTACGATCCAATCGACGAGGTGATTACTCAATGGATAAATTAGATCAATATAGAGTAGCAATTAAAAAAATTTTGACTGAGTATGCTAGCGTTCCGATTGCTAATGGCGAAGTTGATTGCCAACTTATATTTGATACAGAACGCGATCGCTATCAAATTATGAGTGTCGGTTGGGTTGGACATCGCCGCGTACATGGCTGTGTTTTACATCTAGACATAATCGATGGCAAAATTTGGGTGCAACACAATAGTACCGAAATACAAATCGCTCAGGAATTGGTTGCAATGGGAATTCCTAAACAAGAGATTATTCTTGGTTTCCAAGCTCCCTATATGCGTCAATACACAAGCTTTGGCGTTGCTTAATATTTGGTTTCAATCCCGTTGCTGGGATTCGCTGCATTTCAAGTCTGATAAATCGGATGTTTGAGTTTTTTCTGCTGCGAGTTTCAATCCCGTTGCCGGGATTCGCTGCATTTCAAGGAGAATAACCTCCGATTAAGTGCTAAACTTCTGTTTTGTTTCAATCCCGTTGCCGGGATTCGCTGCATTTCAAGTGAGTTAGAACAGGACAAGAAAAAATTCTTAGAGGAGTTTCAATCCCGTTGCCGGGATTCGCTGCATTTCAAGTTGGCTAGTTCCAGTGAAATATCTTTCCGCTTCATGTTTCAATCCCGTTGCCGGGATTCGCTGCATTTCAAGAGTGGTAATGTCTCGGTTGATGCCCGAATCCTTTGACGTTTCAATCCCGTTGCCGGGATTCGCTGCATTTCAAGCCAATGCAGAAGAAAGAGCGAAGCGCGATAAAAACTGTTTCAATCCCGTTGCCGGGATTCGCTGCATTTCAAGCGAATCAGATCGCTGCCGTCGTAATCAGGTAAAGTGTTTCAATCCCGTTGCCGGGATTCGCTGCATTTCAAGTACGTACCCGCTCTAAACCGTCTTAGCCGTTTAGCGTTTCAATCCCGTTGCCGGGATTCGCTGCATTTCAAGTCGCAGTGGTCGCGCCAACTTCACTGCCGATTGGTTGTTTCAATCCCGTTGCCGGGATTCGCTGCATTTCAAGCACAAGGGCTATCAAAACATATCGCTCAAGATAGAAAGTTTCAATCCCGTTGCCGGGATTCGCTGCATTTCAAGTTATTCCATAATCTAGTAGTGTTAGGAAATCTACTCAGTTTCAATCCCGTTGCCGGGATTCGCTGCATTTCAAGCGATCGCTTTTTGTTTGCCCTCTATGTCTACTAGTATCGTTTCAATCCCGTTGCCGGGATTCGCTGCATTTCAAGTTCCATGAATCTGCCACAACTAGTGGAATCATTAGGTTTCAATCCCGTTGCCGGGATTCGCTGCATTTCAAGGTTAAACTTTGAAACTTTTTCTGAATGTGTGCAGTCGTTTCAATCCCGTTGCCGGGATTCGCTGCATTTCAAGAGTCGCTTGGTCTTTAATCTGTTGTGATAATGGCGTAAGTTTCAATCCCGTTGCCGGGATTCGCTGCATTTCAAGTTCAAGCATTTTAGTAGTTTTTGAAAATTGTAGTCGTTTCAATCCCGTTGCCGGGATTCGCTGCATTTCAAGTGTAAAATTTTCTGGTGCATTAACGCGATCGCGGAGTTTCAATCCCGTTGCCGGGATTCGCTGCATTTCAAGCCCCAGAAGGATAAGGATTAGGACAATTAAAAATAGGTTTCAATCCCGTTGCCGGGATTCGCTGCATTTCAAGACTGGGAAGCCCAGTACTCCTTAGATCTGGATGAAGGTTTCAATCCCGTTGCCGGGATTCGCTGCATTTCAAGCTAGCGCCTGCGAAATGTATGACGTTGTCGCTAATGTTTCAATCCCGTTGCCGGGATTCGCTGCATTTCAAGCCAGTCCTGTGTTGCCGCAAAATTAAATAAATCAGGTTTCAATCCCGTTGCCGGGATTCGCTGCATTTCAAGTTCGGGGCGCAAAAATTCAACCACTTAAATATGAAACAAGGTTTCAATCCCGTTGCCGGGATTCGCTGCATTTCAAGTTTGAGTTGGTCTTCGGCTGCGCCAATTTGTCTTTGCAAGTTTCAATCCCGTTGCCGGGATTCGCTGCATTTCAAGAAGCGGCGGCGGCGGCGGCTTTCAATTTATTCAATGTTTCAATCCCGTTGCCGGGATTCGCTGCATTTCAAGATTCTTGAGCAAAAATACCTGAATTAATAACGCTGGTTTCAATCCCGTTGCCGGGATTCGCTGCATTTCAAGCTTGTTCTACACCAGTGCTTGTCATTCCCTCACGAAGTTTCAATCCCGTTGCCGGGATTCGCTGCATTTCAAGGCTAGTGGATGATATACAAACATAAAGCATATCATCGTTTCAATCCCGTTGCCGGGATTCGCTGCATTTCAAGGAATTGCCAGCCTTGACCCAATCACAATGCCAGAAATGTTTCAATCCCGTTGCCGGGATTCGCTGC
The DNA here is from genome assembly GCF_963889195.1 of Calothrix sp. FACHB-168. Lineage (NCBI taxonomy): Bacteria > Bacillati > Cyanobacteriota > Cyanophyceae > Nostocales > Calotrichaceae > Calothrix > Calothrix sp. FACHB-168. The sequence continues at coordinate 21,865 of NZ_CAWPNJ010000038.1, read as the reverse complement.
ATTTCAAGTTAATTGGGATGCCCGTAGATGACTATATGCGGGCTAGTTTCAATCCCGTTGCCGGGATTCGCTGCATTTCAAGACCGCCGCCTGAAACCCTTACAGAGCAAGGATTCCACAAGCAAATTTGGCAGACCTCAAAAATGACCTCATTTCAGCCTCGCTTATTGCAACAAATTCCTATTTGTCGCAATTCTCCAAACGCTGTAACTATTAACTTGTCAAGGTTCTGGCGATTTTGGCAGAACCCCCCAGGTTTTAGCCCCCGCTTCGGTTTGCCAAACATCAATTTAATAGCATCATCATACGGGTATTCTCCAACAATGTCCAGACCTTTGGAGAAAATACAGCGAATTGCAAGTTAGTAGGGGCATTGGCACCGCCATGCCCAATGCCCAATGCCCAATGCCCCATGCCCAATGCCTAATGCCCAATGCCCAATGCCCAATGCCCCATGCCCCTCACCTAAAATTGTACAGACCTTTGGTCACACAACCGCAAAGCACGTACAACCAAAGAATAAAGCTGTAAAAATTCCACCTCATCAATAGTAAAAAACTCATTCAAATCCAACTCTTTAAGCTGGTAAACATTACGACTCAAATTTCCCTCCGATAAAGGCAAAAATTCAGGTAAAAATTTTGTCATACATCGCCAGCTATCTGCAATTGCCTGCTGTGATTTTGGAGATAATTCAATCTGCTTTAACTTAGCCACATCATTACTTTCAAAACCCCTCGCCCAAGCAGAATGATGACGACCAGCAGCCATAATTACCACACAACCAAAGTATTTAATTTGCTCAGTATCTTCTGTAAAATGCTCCTGAAGTAGAGGAATTAAAGATTTATGTAGAATCTCTCGTGCTAAAAAAGCACTTTCAACCGCATGATTAGGACGCTGATTTTTCTTTTCAAACGCCTTCAAAGCAGCTTTTTGTACTTCATCTTCAGGATTGTAATCGGTATGTGCTAGCAAATATTGGCGAGGATTTTTACCTCCAAAATTCTTGGCAATTTTCTGCCATTCTCTCATTACCTGCTGCCATTTTACTTGTAATTTCCCTAAATCATGGGTAAATATTGCTAAAAATACTAAAATCTCAAACAAAGCTTCAGCTTCATTGACTTCTGCTTGGGGTAAAATTTTGGCTTTGATAAACTTACCACCAGCAACTAATAACTCATCGCGAACGCTGCGATAATTAATATCTATAACTTCACCATTTTTGAGAATTTTTGTAGAAAAATTATCTCGCCAACATTTCCACATTAAAACCAAATGACCTACATAATTATCCATCCGATAGCGGTATTGACTGGCAATAATTTTCTCTTTTTTGAGTGGAGAGTTAAACCTATTTCCTGGGATATTCACTCCTATTTGTAAGCCAATTTCCTCATCATAGTAAATATAGCGGTTATTTACCAAAATCCGATAACACCCAATCAAAAAGTCACGGGAAGTTATAGAACTCAGCACAGGCTGACTGTAAGTTTGTGATTTATTTTTTGGGGTTTCAATCCGTTTAAAAATCCAATCATCCCCAAAAGCTAAACTTTCTTGAAACTCTCGCCAAGCTTTACAAAGGGTAGAAATTGGCACAGAAAAAGGCAGTAATTTTTGTATATCAATTTCTTGCCCATCATCGCAATCAATTAAACCTGATTCACTCCAAGTAAAAATATTGCGATTATCTACCTTGCGAATCAAATCACTCGCCGCAGATTCATCACCTCTAAAAATAGCATCAGCAAATCTACTTTCAAACTCCATTTGACTGTTATTTCTGCGTTTGAGAAACAACGAATCTTCCTCAGCATGAACTAAATTAATCCATTCTTCTTCAATTCTAAAACCAACGTGATGATTTACATTTTCCGATTCTGTATGTGCTTGCAAAACTTGCCAAGTCAATTCACATATTTCTTTTTTATAGGGTAAAAAGCTTTCCTTGGGCTTAGTGATCTCAATCTTTTCAGATTCTAACTTTTCAACATCAGCATCTTCCCAATCAAATAAATCAGTATTAGCTAATACCTGATTCTTTTGATTAATTTCCACATTTCTATAGACAAAAACCTCGCCACTTTCCCCTGAAAACCTCGCACAACGTCCAGCACGTTGTAACAGAGAATTCATCGGACAAAGTTGTGTATGCAAAACTTCACAAGTAATATTAATTCCCGCTTCAATTACCTGAGTAGAAATCAAAACTTGACAAGTATTATCGTTGTTATTTTGCCAATTTTCTGCAAATATATTTGTTAAATAATTTTCTTTATTAGCGCGATGTTCAGGTAAAAATCTGGCGTGCAGTAGGGTAATATTTAACTCCCAATCGTGATTTAAACTTGACAGATCGCGATAAATTCCTTGTGCTTGAGAGACAGTGTTACAAATAATCATAACTCGCTGCCGTTGCTTGGCATAAATATCATCCCAAATAACTTGCGCGTTCAGAGGTAGCGACATAGCACGAAAAACTCGACAGCGATTAGCCTCAATTACTTTTAAATCAGAGTCTTCAACGCGAACAATTTCCATGATGTGAGGATAAATTTTATATTTACTCGGCAATTATTTTTTGAATTTGACTTGCAAGCTCATCTGTTAAAGTTGCAGTCATTAATAAACAAGGTGAAATTCCTTTAACTTGTTGCAACACCTTTAAAACAGTAGTAAAAGAGCGTTCTGGGTCGAGTAAATGTAATTCATCAAACACCAAATAAGATGCAAATACTACTCCAGCATTCACATTTGCAGAACCACGACCAACAGAATAAGGAATATTTAAAAAGCTGCTCAATAACTGGTCAATTGTACAGAAAATAATGTCACCCTCAAACCGTGGATCTTCGGGGTTTTCCCCTGTTTGTAAAGTCACCACCAAGTTACCAGATGAGGGATAAAGCCTTTTCCAGTTTGTAACTAATCCCTCTACTCGCTGACGCAGACTATTAGCCAAGGTACGCAGAGGTACAACATAAATCAGCTTATTGGGAAAATCGCGATTCAAAGTTTTGGCAAATAAAAAAGGTGCGATCGCGGTTTCAGTTTTCCCCGAACCCGTAGGTGCGCGCAGGATGGTATCATCATGGTTGAGGATGCGTGCGATCGCTTGGATTTGGAAGTTGTAGGGATGATGGGTAGTGAGGGTATGGAACAGATGTGCGATCGCAATTTGAGTGTCGTTACTCATGATATTTGACATTTTTGATACTACCGTCATCCTTTAAAGCAGTAATTCTGACTTTGACATCCTGTCCTTCTTCCAAAAAAGCCGCTTTTTTATGCTCTTTTGTAGTTTTTTTTATTCCATCTACTAATTGATAGGTAACTTCAATTCCCTTGATATGAGAAACTTTTGCATCTAAAATTTGACCTTCTACAAATTTATGAGATAATTTCGCTGGATTTTCTTTTTTTGGTTTTGGTAAATCTCTATTAGTAATATTCCGAACCCTTCGTTTATCTTGTTCTGGAACACCCATGACTTGAAATGGAGTTGGTAGTACTGGACGATTTACATATTCTTTAGTATCAATAGTCATGTAACGAGTATCATTTGCTGATGGTGGTTTATCACAGCGCAACATCAACAAAAGCATCTGAATTCGAGGTATCTCATCTAACTTGATGGCATTGTATCCTTCTGGATGGTCATCTGGATGAATATTATCAGTAATGTATTTCTCAAAAGCATTAATACAAGCTTCAGATTTTGATGCAGTATTGCTCTGATTTGTTTCTCCAGTTAACCACTGATTACCATTAAATAACCCTGAGTAACGCTCTGAACGAGTATTTAACAAAACCTGATGTTCAATTTTAACAGCACCCATACCTAAAGGCTTACCCATACCCAAAGATAGACAATATTTATTGTCTGCTGCTATTTTCAATATCCATAATATTGCACCTAATTCAATGTTGCTGAGATTTTCAAAATGGATATTAAACTTAAATATAACACCTGGTTTAATAGGTTTAATTTGAGTATACTGTGAATTGGCTTTTTTGATTTTATCTGTATCAGCTTCTTCTATATCTTCTTGTTTTACATTTGGTTTATGCCAATATAGTTTATGACCACGAATAATTGTTTCTCCAGGCTCGCTTTCTTGTGGTGCTTTGCTAGCGTAATGCTTAAGCTGAATTTTTTCGGAACTCGTTTGAACTAAGTAATGTTGAAATGTTGTTGGCTTAGGATTAGAGAGAATTTTTGGGGTTATTGGATTCTCAACATCACCAGTTAACCAAATATCCTCATTAACTGTCTGTTTACAAATTCCATTTTCTATAAAAATCCTTCCAGCTAAAGCTTTTAATTTTTCTGAATTTTTTGCATCATAATTTTCCTGTAAATCTTTATCTTGATGCCGAATAAATCCAAATATAGAATCAGCTAAATCAAATTTTTCGGATTTCCTAATACTTTGAGGAATAAAGTCAAAAGCTGAAGCTGCTTTTCCATCTCTCAAAGGAGAATAAGGAATGCGAAAGTTTGGACAATGACCAAATAAAGTTACTTCTGTCTGTCCATTTTGAGGTTCGCAATAAAAAATTGGTCGTCCTGCTTCCAAAACCCCAAAATCTTGATCAAAAGGTTCTTGTTTCTGAAAGTCAGTTAACGCACTCCTATAGTGCTGGATTGCATCATCATTAATTTTAATATTATCTACATCATTATTGATTTCTGGAACAATGCAATGGTTGCGGCGATAAAGATTTTCGGAACTATCAGAAGACTCCAGCATATTACCACTGGTAACAATAACTCCTAAATTAGGATATAAATTCTTGTTAGCGCTTACTTGTTTGGTAAATCTTCTCGGACTTTTCAAGAACGTATCGCCAAAACTTACATTTATATATTGTGGACGATATTCTCGTTGATTCATTTTAATTAAAGTCTGAATTTTTGACAAATCCCGTTCGTTCACCCAAATGAATGAAGATTTATCAATAGTTTTAGCTGGTTGAACATACCAATTACTTCCTTTACGAACTAAATAACCAGCCTTAACATTTTTTACCAGTTTTCTATATTCATTTCCTAATGGATCATCTTTTTTTGCAGCAACCGCACGAAAGAAAAAATGTTGTTGATCTGATACAGCTTCTATTTTACTGAAGGTAGTAATTTCGATTAAATTTCTGAGCATTCCCCGCAAGCTACTACCAGGGATAACTGGTTTTTTAGCTTTAGAAGCTATCTCTGTATAGAAAAAATCAGGTAAATCTTTTGATTCTGTACCACATGCAAATTCTTCTTTAGTTAATCCACAACGAATATATAAAGGTGATTCAGTTGTCAGTGTACATTGAATCCGACCTGTATATCGATTCTCTGATTCAGGATAATAAACATTATGCTGAGGTAGAGATTCAGCTTTTACCTCAATAATATCATCTGGTAACTCTACAAAATTATAAGGTGCTATTGCTTTTCTATTCTCTGGTACATTATTTAGATGTCTGGGAAGCATTCGCTAACTCCTTTTCAGTAGTAAGATTAACTAAGCGACTTAAATCAATACGAGCTAAACCAGTTTCTTTGTCATCATTAATATAGTGACGAACACATAAACGCAATGGACGATATAATTTTTGATTGGCATCAAAATTAATATCAACTAAAGGTACAGCATGGCACAAACCTTGCGAACCATCCGATACTAAAGTAAAACCATCGCTAATTTTTTCTGCTTGTGTACCCCAAAGAATCTGATTTTCAGGAATAAATTCTGTATTTTCTTCATCTTGAATAAGACGCGCTTTAAAACCCTCATCAGTTTTCCAAAGCATCACTTCAGAATTTTCACCAAAAATTCGACATTGCTGTAATGTTAATTTCCGTAATCTGGCAAATTGAGAAAATACACTATCTGCTATATCTGCTGTTATCAAATTTCCATCTTGAAATTTACCCCAAATTACTCCATCTTCAGCATGTGCTAATAAAAAATTTAATTTGTATTGACTCGCTTGTGCTTCCAACCATGTTTTGATATCAAAATTAGCTGGAATGTCTAAAGGTTCACATTTTGGCTTATTCAAGCAGTTACCTCCTGATGTAAAGCTGCAACAAATGTTTCTAAATCTTCAGCATTATCTATAATCAAAGGTTCATTGACTGACTTTTGTTCAATTACCCAGTTTCTCTCACCAAACTCAATAGTTGCACGTTTTCCCTGTAACCTTCCTCGTCCAATACTACTGGTTCCACCTACAGGTAAATCGCCAGTCCATAAATCTTTGAGCAATAAAAGTAGTAACCCAATTTCATAATGCTTTGGTTGACGCAATTCCAGTTTGATAACTAAACTTGTTTCATCATTTCCAAAAATAGGTTGCTCGTTGAACAACGCACCATGCAAAGCTCCACCTGTAAATCTATCGATTGCAATCCGATTTTGGACTAAATCTGTAGTGTTATTAATTTCAACTTCATCAACAATTAAACGGCTAGCTTTTGCTTTTTTGGTATTTTCACCAACGAAGCCAAATATATCGCTAACAATATTTATATTTACACCAATAGTATTAACTATCCTTTTCGCACGATGTCGCAACACACCCGCTAAACTTGTACCGGATAATATTGATTTCAAATTACCATTGCGTCGTGACTTGAGATGGACAACATCCGGTGCTTTATCCGTCGATGCTTGTCCCGAGCGAATTAATAAAGGACTTGCGAGGGTAAATATAGCTGTGATGGTAATGTGCTGTCTTTTATCTTCCCAATCTAGCGATACACCCAAAGCCTCAGCGATATTGTTATGAGTATCATTTAAAAAACCTGATTCCCAATGTGGGAAATTTAGCCATTGTATACGTTGTTCGTAGTCTCTTAAATCAAATTGCCATACTTGCCATTTTTCCACATGACAGCAACCAAAACCCCGATATTTTTTAATTCCTAGACGCATTTTACTGCTTATGGAGTTTTCTTTTGCTTCCAATCCATTTAATGCTATTGCTAATGCTTTTATTAATTTATCTTCTTCAGTATTTTGTTCTATAAGTAGCTCAAAATTTAAATTAAACTCAGTTCCAGCTTCTAATAATTCCAAATCATACTTCGCTTTATTTGCTGCTGTATTAGTTATGCTATCAATTTTAACTCCATCACGAATTTCCGCTTGAATAGCAGTTGTACTTACAGCATCATCAATAATTAAAAGGCTTTGGTTGTCTTTTTCTCTAAGTTGTATCTTTTCATTTTCTGATAATTGTTCTTCATTCTTATAAGCAAATAAATCTCCAAATAATTTAGTTGCGATATCATTACGGTTGTCCTTGAAATTATAACCTCTGTCGTATTCACGCAAATAGTTTCTTAATGCTCCTGCGATAGATGAACCTGTTAACAAAGCATGATTACTAGTGCTATCTCTTAGTAAAGCCAAATCAAGTGGACTATCTGCATCCCCACTACCTAAACAAGTGGGTGTATTTAAAATTAATTTGCCACGTATAATTATTCGCTTAATAATATTGCGATTGGAAATATGGCGCACTTCAATCATTATTTTTATCCTTTATACTCTTTTTAGTAATTGCGATAATTAAACGAAATGTATATTCTAATGCAAGGTAATCATCAAGACTTTTTGGCACATTAGCAATTTTGATGTATGGCTTATTATTCTCAACCATATTTTCAGTTTGTTGATCGCTACACCAATCACGTTCTATCCAGCCTTTTGGTGATTTGAGCCATTCACGTATTTGCTCATCCAACCGTTCACCGGTATTTAAACGAGTACGTTCAAATTGGCTACGAGCATTAGAAGGTAAATTATTTAGTAAGCTACTTATAGATTCTGATAATTCTAATAAGGTCTTACGCTGAGATTCAGGTTTAGTTCGTTCTAGTTCAAGTTGAGATAACGCCTGTCTGGTAATAATCATCAATCTTGAAATTTGGCTATTAGAAATATTTTCTTTCTTTATTTCTGTACTACCAACTCTTTTCGTTATTAAAATATCAAGATTCTTTTTGATAATCCTTATGGCAATATTTTCTACTATTTTGAGCGAATCTGGGCTGAGTAATTCTGATTTATTATTATCTTGCTTGTTTTCAGCTTCTGGTGTACTTAACTTAACTTCATATTTAGTTATATCTTCATCTAACCAGTTAACGACAAGGCGTCCAAAGCCTTCGACTCTACGTTCGCCAATTCCCTGTTCTTCAAGTTTTTGTAATTGCTTTAAATCTATACCAGTTTTTTTAAAAACAAATACACTTCCAGCAGCTAAAGCAGGTGTTTGTGGTAAAGGTAGACCCCATTTGTGGTTAAATCCTCCGACAATGATGCTACTAGCATAAATAGCATTTTCTAGAAATTCAAGTTCTGTATCTAACTTTAAAGCTTTTGAAATGCTTTGACGCAATATATCTGGAACTGCCGAATATTGCCCATGATTATCAATTAAAATTGTGTCACTAAGAAGTGTAATTGTAATAAATTTTTTATTTGGAAGACGGGTATCTAAATTTATTGCAACTTCCGACCAATTACTATCATTTGAAATTAATTCAATTCTTGTATGTCCGTAACCTGCACTTTGAGAACCACCTAACCAAATATCCTGTGATTTTAGTAAAGATTCAATAATAAGTTTGTCTTCTTCTGAGTCACAAAGTATAACTCCTTGAAAAGTTTGCCTTGCATCTATAGCATCATAGCTGAATACTGCACCATTACCATCAGTACCTTTTCCACGTTTGCGATCGCGTTGGTTATGTATGTTGATTCTCCGCTTAACTCGATGAACAATTATCTCTTCATCATCCAGATTACAGAAATTTTCATTTAGTAACTTAGCAGAAAAATCATCTGGTAAATATTCCTCCTTTTCATCAACCGAAATCTTACTAAAATCATAAACATCTGTAGAATCTTCTGTTGATAATTCATCACCTTTATTTATATATATAGAAAGCGGTACCGGTAAAGCACGTTGCTGATTATTTGCAACAGGGTAAGCATTTAAGTATCGTGTTTTAGAAGCATCAAAAAATAATCGCTTGATTTGAGGAAACCGCTCATAATCTAAAATATCATCAGTTTCTCTAATGTTATTCTGTGGTGATTTTAAATATCGCCTAATCAAAGCTCCACGAATCATGCTACCCAAAATATAATCATAAGAAACATCGCTATTAGGGTCACCTTGAAGTGATGTTGCGAGAATGGGTTGCTGTGTATGTAGTAAAAAAGTAATTGCTTTCATATTCCTCTTCCGAAACGTTGAATATAACTAATTTCTCTAGTAATTTCATGCTGCATATTCCATAAAGTACACTGCACATGACCTCGACCACGATTTCGTCCGCTTCCAACCCTTCTTAACGCCAGTATACCTACTATTAAAAGTGTCAAAATATCTTGATATTCTTCTATTTCTGTGTTGAATTCTTTTTCAAATATAAGCGTTGACTCAAAAGATAACTCACGCAAAACTACACGCGCTGATCGCAAACTACGTTCAGCAGAAGAACCTGTTTCTGGGTCAATTGCAGTTTGACGACGGACGGTAGTCAAGGATTCTAATATGTCAATATTGGTCAACTTTGGTTTATATGCAGATCTTTTACGTTTTTTTTCAGATTCCTCATCAATTTGTAATGCGATCGCAGTTCGTAAATCACTCGCTAAACATGCATCACCTACATGCATAATCCCTTGATTATCAAGCGTACTACCCGGATTACCAAACAATTGATCGGAAATTTTTTGCCAATTTTCGCGCTGATTATCATTTAGTATTGCAGCAACTAAGTTATCGCATTCCTCACTTAGTAACCCTTTTAAGGTACGTCCTCGTAAATAAGGAAATCCGTAGCTATCATGTTCTACCTCTTGATCAACTAACCCCGCAACTCCATCACCACGACCAAATGTTGTATCACTCAGCAACTTTATTTTTAGGGTGTAGCTACTCATCACTTGAATCTCCTAAAGGTATGTAAAATTCCATTGCTTCAATTGCATCGAAGTAAGCACAAACACCATTCCACCAACCTTCCTCTCCCACTTGAGTATTAGCTTGTGGAAATTTTGGTAAGCTTTTAAGACTGTGTAGGTGTCGAAACTGTTTTGTTGCTTCATGTCCTTGACGCAGTACATCACGCAATCGCATTACTTTATTACGCTTATCTTTCCAATCTTTGTGTGTATTAAATTCATTAACTACTTCGGCAAAATTAGACCATGTACGCCATTCATTTTCGTATGAACCTGAATGCATCGGTCGCATTACTAAAGAAGCTACCTTATCCCATTCGGGAAGTTTTACTTCATACTCTCGTTTACGAATCTCATTAATTAATCCAATTAGTCCACTAGCTGCAATATGCCAATCTAAAGCAGAAAATATTGGTTTTTTAAAGTCATTAGTTTGTTTTTTCACCCACTTTTTAGCCTGACTACATAGTGCTTCACTTAATGCATAAGCCTTAGCAAAAGGATAATGAGTTTTCACAATTGCAATACCTGCACAAGCAGTTGCTTTATCTTTATTGTCTGGTAAATTACTAGTAAATTCCTCAAATTTATCTAATAATTTTGCAGCGAGAGATAATCCCAAACGTCCATCGCATACAAAAGTAATATCATCACCTCCATATACTAGAGGACGAAAAGGTAAATAAGTTTTTTCATCTCTTTTTTGCAGAATTATCTTATTGATAATTTCTCCTGACTTTGTATCTATGTAATTAATTACTGCTCGTTCGTCTTCAATTGTAATTAAATTTAACAAAATTTCAGCGATCGCGCGTAAAGCATTTTTTCCTGCATTATTTACAGCTTGAGAAAATTTTCGCATTTTGATAATGCAATCTTCATTATCAGATGCAGTTTTTAAATAATCCTGAAAGCGACTCCCTAATCTGTTCCCATCAGCATGAACAATCGCAATATAGCTGCTATCACCTTCCGAACGTCCTAAATCATCAACGTCATATGGTATTTGGTAATCACCCAAATTTAAATCTTTGAAAATACTTTCTTTAAGTTCTAAATTGGCAAGCTCATCATGCTTTTTATCAACTGTTTTAAGTTTAGCAACTGTCTCTCTAGAAACCAAGTAACTATCATTCGCTGGGATACCATAGCGTTTACTATGGTCTACAGCAACTAATCCAGTTGAATTACAAGTAGCTGTAACAGCTAAACCTAATATTGGCATTGATGGTTTTGGTTTGCGCTTTTGGTTTTCCAATTTTTCTTGGATTAATTTTCGCTCGATTACTTCTTGAAGAGAGTCATTATCCCAATCAAAAACCTCATGGGCTATAACAATATTTAATCCTGGTGCCTCATGTAGTATTTTCTTGGTTAATTGTTTAGTAAAATTTTTCGCATATTCTTCTGTTCTGAAAAGTAATACTGTACTACCACCACCTGCATAGACGAACTCACCTATGATTTCTATATTTGTAGCAATATGTGCTTCAAAATCTTCCGTTTCATCATCGGGAATATAAACTTGACCTAGTTTTTGCAATTCCCTCAAGCATTCTTTAACCCATTTATTTGTCGCTACTTGAACCAAATATGAACCGCCAATATTTTCACGCAAGCGATTGCTAGCAAAAATGTATTTTTGTATTCCAGTAGTATCAATTACTGTGGCAACTAAATTATTCATTATGCATCTACCTTTTGAATCCACGTCTTGAGTTTTTCGCACAAGTCCAAAATATCTTCACTACCAAAAACCTGAACTTTAGGATCATTAACTTGACTCATGAAGCGCTTTTTTATATCATTTGGTTTAGGGTAACAGCAAACTAAGGCAACTCGTGCTTCATCTCCCCCCATTTGACGGGCTCGATAATAAGCTTCAAATAGTTTAGATTTACATAAACCACTATCATCACTACTCGTACAGGATATAGCAAAAAGTTGATATCCTCGCAAACATGCAACGTCAAATTCAAATTCTACATTATTCGATTTTGGGAAATCAAATGACATTCCAATATCATCAATATCAACTAGGCATTCTATTTGAATTTGCTTTAATTGTTGCAATACATAATCTTCCAGCCAGCCTCCCTCAAGCCATTTACATATGTCGCAAGGATATTCTCTTTTTTCTTTAGGTTTAGGAATTCTATATTTATCTTCTATTTGTTGTTGTGCTTCTTCTATTTTTTGAACCGATAAGTGACCTTTATTATCCAAAAAATTATTTTTATCAAAAACAGATATTATTTCTTCTGGTAATTCTTGAATAGGTAATGATAAAGACCTTAATTCAGTTGCGTTTTGCCATTTACCAGAATTGAAATATAATTCCGTCTCGACAATATTTGGGATATTAGATGTTTCTTGTATTTCTGGTATTTCAACTTGTCTTTTAACTCGTTTAACTTCATCTTTTTTCCTTCCTTCAAGACTAATTTGAGCTTGACACCATTTCTGCCATACTAAATGATTTTCCATTATAACTTTGACAACCTCTGGAAGAGTCACATAAATTTTAGGTGGCTTACTTAGAGATAAGCCATGTAACTTAAAAACTTTTTCTAACGATAATTCTAGTGACTTTTTTGGTATCCTTAAAGGGATAGGATTACCTCTGTGATCAACTAACATTTTTAAACTACTAGAGTCCAAGTAGCTGAAAATAGGAGGAGGATTAAGTTGAATTTTAGAGTCGTTATCATCAGGGGTAAGTAACGCTTGATAGGCATGAACAGCCATTGCTTTTGTACCACCTGTATAATTCAATCCAAACTGGTTTTTATCTGGATATTTAGATATAATTTCCCGTTGAATTTCCTTAATTTTTTCTCTAATTCTCTTCTTTATTTCATAAGCATTAGCTTCATTATTATTCAACGGAACCATTTCGTTGTCGCTTAAACCTAGTTCCTCCTTAAGACGTTCCGCAGGTTTTTCTGTCCGTTCGCTAAAAACTAGGTAAGGTTTACCATGTTCCTTCAATAGCATTTTTGCTGCAACATAGTTAGGTAAAGGATTCTCACCAATCAGCAAAAACAAATGGTCTACTTTATACCCATCAAACTCTGGTGTACTCATACGGTAGATGTATCACAAAATTGTCATGCCCATTATGGCACAGCATCGGAAATACCCTCTTCCAAATAGCTGCTAATCTATAAACAATCGCTCAAATGCCTAAAACTACTGTGAATACCCTATTTAAAAAAGCTCCAGATTGTAAACTTTTGCAAAAACTAGCAAATGGCTCCCTTGACCAAAGTCAAAATCTTACCCGTGCTATCCGCTTATGGGCATTGCTACGGTGGTTATATAGTGAAAATGGTTACATAAGCCTCGCAGATACCTTTACTTATATAGATTGGCGTAAAGCTTTTTTTACCGAAACCCACAAGGATGAAAAGCAAGCAGACATTCTTAAGCATCAAGATTCTAACTGTGCTTGCAGCAAAACAACCAAACAATGGTTATTAGAATTGGAAGTACCCACTGACGAATGGCAAAATTCTCTACAAGCGCAAATACCCATAGCTGACTCGGAACTAGAAAAGCTTTTAGAGGAAAGATTATTTGGTCAAGTTCGTAAATCTCTGCAAAGCGACTTCGACTTATTAGTCAGTCGTAATTATCTGCAAAGAATAAATCAGAATGCTGGTAGAAGCAAATATTATCGTCGAGTCGAAAAGTTACCAAATTTTAAAGAAACCGAAAAGACTCCTCTGACTCAAACAAATTTAAGCAGGAAGAAACAAGCCTATTTAGCTGGTACTTTAGGTTTATTTAGTTTTCTTGACCCTAATTTACCAGTACTAGCCGAAGAGTTTTCAGAGCAAGAAATAGAGGAAGATAATCATCGAATATTTCTCTATGTTGACTATGTAGTACCAGAATCGAGTTCAACACAAGATGCCGTAGATGAAATTCAGAACCAATTACAAGAAATTTGGGATGGTGGGCAAATTATGCCTTTACTGTTGACGTATTATAGCGCCCATCAAAATCAAATAAAAGAGTGTGTCATTTATCCAGTTTGTATTTATTTCATGGAACGAGCTAAATATCTATGTGCTTATGGAACTACTCCTAAAGGTGATATTAATTGGTACAAATATCGTCTTGATCGTATTCTTTCACAACATATAGAAATGCTAGATTGGAAGGATGTTCGAGTTCCACAAATATTAAGAGAAATTAATGACAATAATCAACTGCCAACTCCCAAGACTATCAATACAAAGTTAAAAGAAGCTTGGGGATGTGATTTTTACAAAGAAAAATCATTGATGATATTACGGTTTGAGGAGGATTTCCATCAATGTTATATAGATGGGATCAGCATTCACGATACTTTTACTAAAATTACTTACGAGTCAACCTTCGAGTTAATTCAAAAATATGTTATTGATAAAAAACATCAAGCAGAAATTTTAAATATTGTAAAATCTCGTCCTTGTACGGATGCATACTACCGAGTAAATTATCGAACGACGGATTATTATGTTATTAGATGGTTGCGGGCTTTAGGTTCCAAAGTTGAAGTTTTATTACCTTGGGGATTGCGTCAGGAAATGACTTGTGAAATTCAAAAAGTTCTTAATTTGTATGGGCATATTTGCTAATAGCAACTTTAAATAATGCTATTTACAGCAGTTTTCACCTATTTGAACCACATCTATCGTAGGGGCACGGCATCAGTAAAATTATTGTATGTACCAAAAGATTGTCGGTGCCGTGCCCCTACAGCGTGGTCTATTTACCTGAAAATAGCTGTAATTCTGGAACTTCAACAGCAGGAACATCGATGGTTACTAAATCCTGATTGTCCTGGGGAGAGCTATTTTGTGGGTTAACTGTTGATTGTAAGTCACTGGATGTAGAGGTGGCTTTTTTGCGCTTACGGGGTGGGGTGTTCACGAGACTACCTCTCTCAGTAGAACACTATTTCCTTACCATTAATTTTATTGCACTCATGGTTGCACTCCAAACTCAACACCCAAAACCTGCTCAATTCTTCTCAGGGTAGCGATTGGCAGTACTTTAATACGCTCTTGCTCAATTGCATACCAGTTAGCAACAGAAATATCAGCTTCAGCCGCCAGTTGAGTAATAGTACGACCTGACTCATGTCTTGCATCCCGGATGCGTTGCCCCAACTCAGGAACCTCTATTTCCCAGCCTACTTTCATTAACAGTTGATTTTGTTTCATAGAACGTCTCCTTTATACAATGCTTTAGAGCAATATTATTCTTATAATATTACACATATATTGCTATACCTATAATGTTATTATAGGATTGTCGATATAAAGAAAGCACCCGGACTGCGAATCTTGAGTGCTTCCTATTCCAGAAGGAATCTCTTAATCATGACATATACAACTTATAGCCATCAACAGCTACGCCTGAAATCCATAGCTCGGCTCAAGCAAATCTATTGTGAAGTCGGCTGCACAGTTGAGGTACTTGACAAGCGGTGCAAGGATGCTTGGATGAATGCGATCGCCGATTATCAAGCCAGTCAAGTTCAAACAGCCGTTAATGCTGCCCCCGACGAACAAACACTCGCTCAAGCCGAACTTGACCAGTACATTGCAGACCAAGCCGAAGCCATAGCTCCACAACTGACCACAGTAGAAATCAACTGCTACCACTACGAAGTGTACGCGCTCAAGCAACTGGTCGCTTACATTGCCTACGACTATGACGAGTTTGTCACCCAACCGTGGGTAGTCATGATAAATGGTGAAGAACAATTCCGCCACCAAACCCAAGCTCAATGCTACCGTTACATCCAATGGCACCATCAAGACGGCACGCTCAATCCGCAAATTGAAACTGAAATACCAGAAGCCCCAACAATTTTAGAAATCTCGTTTTATGACCAAGAGGCATTTGTTGGTGACTTACTCGTAGCCAGCATTAGCTACGACCACGGCAATTACCAGAATTTATACTGGCGGGTAATGATTAATGGACAAGAGATTTTTCGAGACATCAGTCCTGCTAGATGCCACAGCTACATCAAACAGCAGTACCAGCAAGGCCTACTTCCATTGCAAGAGCAGTTAGAAGAGGAAGAACCTTGGGCTACTGGAAACGAAATTATGGCTGAGATTTTTACTGCGTGCGAGAACTATGGGTTTGAAATGCTCAACGATGGCATTTACCACAACGACATAAAACTTGGCGAAGTCGGATGCACTGATGGTCGTTGGTGGGTAGTACGTGCAGCACAGGAAAATCAACGTATTCCATGTAACTCGGCATCAGAGGCAATGCAGTTGTTGTCCGAGAGCGCAGCTGATGAATATTTGGGATACAGGCTTCTTGAACACCTCAGCCCTAGAGAATGGCGATCGCTTCTTTCTGGCGCAGCCCAAGGTCAAAAATTGGTAACAGCTTAAAGCCAACTGTGGGCAGCAATTTCCACTGCTGCTCACTCAAATTAACAAATTTAGATAGCGGTGCGATATGGATACAATGCCGCTCCTTTACCCTGCGTCAAAAATTGGGAGACAGTATGGACGCAATTATAAAGTACGAAAGTAACAGCAGCCCATTTGACCAAATTAAACAGGTTGATACCGATGGTCAGGAGTATTGGTTAGCAACTGAATTGTTAACACTACTGGGTTATCAGACTTGGAAAAGAATCAAAGACACAGTTGAAAGAGCAAAAATCAGTGCCAGGAATTCCGGGTTAAATGAATCCTACCATCTGGTCGATGTCGTCCAAATGGCGCAAATTGGGGCTTCTCAGGCATTTCGAGAAGTGCTGAAAGATTACAAGCTATCACGACACGCCTGCTATTTGGTGGCAATGAACGGTGATCCGCGTAAACCAGAGATAGCTGCTGCACAAAGTTACTTTGCAGTAAAAACTCGTGAAGCAGAGTTAGCCCCGCAAAATTCAGAACTACTTGCTCAACTATTGGAGAAATTTGAACAGCAGAACCAGGTAATCGAGGAACAAGGAAAGGCGATCGCTAACCTGCAATCCCAAATCCAAAATATCCTGCCACCATCAGCTGACTTTACACCCCCAGGGTGGAATGAGGAAGTATGGCAAAAGCTTCCCCCACAGGACAAACGCCATTTCCGCTATATCTTCCGCCGCCGTGGCTTTCGCCCTTCTGGTCAAGGCACAAATGAGCAACTGGCATTACCTCCTGTGACTACTGAGCAACTGAAGCAACGACAACGGGCGGAATTTGAGCAGCTCGTCGGTGAGCAATCAGCCCAGGAGAAAGAAAAGTTAGAAGCAGCGAAACAAGAAGCACTGAAGCAACTATGGTTACAAGGAGAATAAGTAGAGAGCAGAGGAGCGGAGGGGCAGAGGAGCAGAGGGGAAATCTCACAGTAAGTTCTCTCCTCTGCCCCCTTGCCCCCCTGCTCCCCTGCTTGCCTTCACCAACCAATTTCTTATCCCAACAGTTATGAAACAGATGTCCCTTTTTAACGAACCAACCCCAGCTTTACCAGTCAGTTACTATCCAGAGTTCCTCAGCAAACAAGAAGCGAACGAACTATATCAGCACTGCCTTGGACTGCAATGGCAGCAGAATCAAATCAAAATGGTGGGTAAAACTTTACTTGTGCCCCGGCTGGAATGTATCTACGGTGACGAAGGCTGTGAGTATTTGTATTCCAAAAGCGTGCTATTGAAACCATTGCCTTGGACTTCATCACTGGCCCAGTTGAGGGACAGGATTACTGCACTGAGTGGCTACAAATTCAACATAGTTATTGGCAACCAGTATAGAAGTGGACAAGACAGCATAGGGTGGCACGCAGATAATGAATCGTCGATGGGCCTAAATCCTGCGATCGCATCTGTAAGTTTGGGTGCGGAACGGAAGTTTCAGATAAAACCCATCGGGGGCAAACCGACTGATTTCTGGCTGGAGCATGGGAGTTTGCTGATTATGCACCCTGGTTGCCAGTCCACGCACTTACATCAAGTTCCCAAGACCAAGAAATTGGTTGGCACGAGAATTAACTTAACTTTTCGTCCACACATAGGAGGTAGAAAATGAATAGCTTCACCTCCGCAGTACTCGGAGAAATACACACTCCCGTCAATATTCTCTCTGAATTTCTGGCGACTTTTAACCGTCGCCAGAAGTGCAAAGCCGCAATACTATCATGGCTGGATGGTAAGCACTACTATGGGCATGAATGGGTAAGAATCACATTTGAGAAGTTGGCTGATATTTTGGGTTACTGTCGGGAAACTATCAGCCGTCATATGAAGGAGTTAGTTTTTGATGACTTAATCAAAGAACAGGCCGCTCAAAAATTTCCCAAGGATACAGCTTGTGAGTATCAATTGAATCGGGAAAAACTCACACAATTACTTAATTCTCAACGATGCGAAAAAATTGACACAGATGTGCCAGATATTTCGACAAGATGTGCGAATAATCCGCCAACATTTGAAACTACTTTAAACCTTTTAAAAAACAACAACACTGCTGTTGGGGAAGTAAAGGATGAAGGGGTAGAACAGAGCTTATATGAGCCATCTCACCAAACAAGAGAACCAGAGCCACCCCAGATTACTTGCTTTGTTGATGAACAAGAACTAGATAACTCGACGGGGGAGATAGACCCTCATGATGACGAATCTTCCCAGCCGGAAGTTGAAGTCATTTCAAGTACGTATAAGCCTAGCAAGCACGAAATTGCTGAAGTTTGTACAGAGTTGCGGCGTTTACGAATAAACCCAGAGCCATGTTTGGGGGTAATCAAGAAATACTGGAGCAATGTCTCCGGAGCGATCGCACGAGTCAAAGAAGGAATTCACGAGGGGTGGTGCGATAATCCGACGGGTTTGTTTATCAACAGCTGCAAGAGTGGGGCTAAGAGCAAGAATGTGGTGACATCGGATGTGAGTGCTTGGTTTGAGTGGGCAAGGAAGCAGCGGATTGTGATTGCGATGTCTGGTAGTGTCGTTTTTACACCGGATGGGGATGCGGTGGAAGTACAGGAGATGATGCGGCAGAAACCGCATCAGCTAAGAGAGTAAGCATTAAGCCAACGCTTTCAACTAGTTGCATAATTGAGAACTCTTTCCCAAGAACCACACTCAACTATCTCCAAACAGTTTATTCTCCAGAACTTAATCCTATAGAGCGAGTTTGGAAGTATCTTAAGCAAGATTTGAAATGGGAACTGTTCGATAACTTAGAGGATTTACGCGCTCAAGTTGCTCAACTTCTTGCCCAACTGACTCCAGCTATTGCTGCTTGGTGTGACTGGCTATGATTTCCGGAGTGGATGCCCTATCTGTCGCAAACATTTTTTGCATTGGTATAAATAGATATTTTAGCAATACCTACGGCACAATACGTGAACGCTCGTTTTTTATCCGACTTCAAAAAATCGCGTTGCTCCCAGCAAAAGTCAGAAGAACTACTTGATTGAAGCCCCACCCGCAAGTGGCGTGGTTTTTCTCCTCTGCTCCCCTGCTTTTTCACGCCTGGTTGGCTGTCTCTAGGTCGATGGATTGTGCAGCTTGACGAAACGATGCTATCGACGTAAGGCGATTGGAGGGACAATCCCACAGAATGTATTTGAAGCAATCAGGAATATCTACCATTCGCAGCCTTTTTGCATTCCTAAGCAGGTGAATATTTTGATTGTGGCAAGCTTGGAGGTTGTAATTGGGGATTCTGTCACAAAGATGATGAATGTTATGGTAGCCGATATCGGCGGAAAACCACTTTAAAACTGTGGGTAAATCCAGATAACTGCTGCCCTTAATTGCCCCTTCGAGATAGTCCCACCCTTCAGTTTTGTGGGCGTAAGAGCCATCAAAGTTGTGCTGAACAAAGAAGACGCAGATGAGGATTGCCCCAGCACAAGTTAGCGTGATTGAGTAAACGCTCACGAAAAAACCAAATCCAAGTAAATACCCCAGAAAAATCCAGCTGCCGACTACACAAATATTGTTGAACAACAGATGCCAAAACTCAGCCGCAGTGTACCAATTTCTAGACTTATGAGAGGAGATGATTCGAGGTAAATCCATAGAAGGATCTTGCTGCAAGCAAGTCAGTAGATGAGTGATAAAATCATATGTTCCTGCAATCAGGGCGAGTCTTGGCTTAATCGCGACATAGAAAAAACCTCCAGGAAAGATCATCAATGGATGCCTCAGTAGTTCATAACGCCTTTGGGCAGATGGGCTCAGACGAGCAAACTCCTCAGTAGAAAGTAATGCACTAGGACCGCGATAGCGTTGCCAATCACCGTTGGTTTTGTGGTGATAGGCATGTCCTCTTGACCACTGATATTGAGGGATCGCGTTGATTACCCCCAGAATAAAACCGATAATTTGATTAACCCTTTTTGAACGAAACAGTGAATAGTGTCCGCAATCATGCATTAAAGAAAAACATCGCGCTGAAAACAGCGTCATCAAGACTATAGTAGGCACAAGCAACCAAAAACAAATAGCAGCTGCTTTATGTGCTAAAAACCATAAAACTACATAAGGCACAACCGTATTCAGGATTTGATAAGTTGCCCGCAAGTCGCTGCTGTTCATGTAAGGAGTCAGGACAAAATCTGACTTTTTCACTGCGGTTTCCATTAAATAAAACTTTCTCCTAGCGGCTAGTGCAAAACTGAACATTACAGATTCAATGCAGAACAATATCACAGATCCCATCCTGAAGCTTCAAAGCCACAATAACACTCTGCTGTTGAGCCTCCTAAAACTGAGGGCTTGAAAAACGAGATTTTAGATTTTCTAAGATGCAGACAGATGAGATTGTTGCTTTGTGATTGTGGATTGTTAATTTTCATCTAATGCTGAATTTTTATTTCTGTCCTCCCTTTCCTAACAAAGGTAATGATGCTAAATTTCCTTTATTTGCAATGCTCCCAGATAATTTATGAATAAAAGTGAATTAGTAGATGTTGTAGCAGCCAAGGCTAACATAACAAAAAAGCAAGCTGATGAAATCCTTTGTGCTTTTTTATCAGTGGTAACCGAAGCTGTCGCTAATGGCGATAAACTGAGGCTCATAGGATTTGGATCATTCGAGCGACGCGAGCGCTCAGAGTTTTCCCCAACATTCCTAAGGTTCTCGAAAATTGGTATCGTTGTCTCAAATCCGGTGGATTTATCGCATTTACCTGCTCGTCTGAAGATTCATATTTAGCATTGTCGATTCTAGAAGCTTGTACAAAACATGGAATCACACTTCCCAATCTGCATGAACCATTAGGAACACCAGAGCGAATTCAACAATTATTAACTCAAGCCAATTTTACTCAAATCGAAATTCATCCTCAACAACTGGGAACTTATCTGAGCCTAGAAACAGCCCAAAGCAGATGGAATGGTCAATTCTGGCTACATATCGATAATCCGCTACGGCAATTAAAACCGGAAACAATTAGCCAAATTAAAGCGAGTTATGATGATGATATCGCTGCCCTAGAAACCGAGCAAGGCGTATGGCATAAGGAATTAATTTACTACGTTGTTGCTCGTAAAGAGTAAGCAGTAAGCCAACGCTTTCAACTAGTTGCATAATTGAGAACTCGTTCCCATTCCCAGCGCCAAGCAGTCTCTACCCTTATTTCTTTACCATTGGTGAATTTGTATAATTGCTACAGCAATTCTGTTTCTGAACTTACTGACTGTGTTGGCTCTATCGGGGAAAGACAGTAGGCAGTCTCACAGCGAAGCGATCGCACTCGTTATTGATTTTGTCGATTGCCAAATTATTTTCTCATCCCTGAACAAGGATAGATTTAATATAAAACCCTTTCTTTTAGTAGAAGTTATCAACAGTAATGACAGTTATCTTGAAAGAAATACTCGCTGATCACAAATGAAGCTTAATTCATTGCCC
>NZ_CAWPNJ010000037.1:0-94331 GCF_963889195.1 Calothrix sp. FACHB-168 | reverse complement strand
GGAGAAAAAGGCAACTACAGTACACAGCGTATTAAATTTGACTCTAATCGCTCTGATTAAATTTTCGTTACATAGTTATAAATTTTCCCGCCCACCTACTTTTAAAGAGCGATCGCTGTCGAAGGTGTCTCAACTTGAGGCGAGTAATGTTTGCAGAAGCTAGATGCAAGGGTAAACCAGCAATCAAAATATGCCCGCGTTGCTTCCACCATCAACTTGTAGCATGACTCCATTGAGGTAGGAGGCGGCGGGAGAACAGAGAAATACGGCAACATTGGCAAATTCTTCCGGCTTACCCATGCGGCTTAAAGGGATGTTTGCATTGATAGCTGCAATTTCTGCTTCTTTGGTTGTACTATTTTTGGCAATACGGGCATTGATTAATTCTTCTACACGCTCTGTATATGTCCAGCCTGGTAAAATGCTGTTAACGCGGATTTTATCGTTACCTAATTCTTGGCTGAGGGTTTTGGTTAAACCAATAACTGCTAGGCGAATAGAATTAGATAAAATTAGATTTTGCACTGGTTGCTTGGTAGAAGTTGAGGTAACAGTGAGAATTGCGGCGGCACTAGATTGGCGTAGGTAAGGTAAGGCGGTTTTAATTAAGTTCACTGCACTAAGTAAATTCAGATTAATTGCCGCTTCCCACTGTGTAATATCAATATCATCAAATGTGCCAGCAGGCGGCCCCCCGGCATTAGTTACTAATATATCTAAGCCGCCAAATTTCTCTACTGTGGCATGAATTACCCGCTCAATTTCTGCTGGTTGAGTCACATCTACACGCAAAGCTAGGACTTGCTTACCTGTTTCTTCAGCAATTTCCGCAGCAGTTTTGTCAATTAATTCACTACGGGCGCAGATAGCAACTTTTGCACCTTCACGAGCAAATTGTTTGGCGGTGGCTTTACCTAATCCTTTGCTAGCGGCTGTGACTAAAACTATTTTGTTATTCAGTTGTAAATCCATAATCTGAAGTTTTTTAAGTTGATTAAATTTGGTGCATTGTCATTTGTCATTGGTCATTTGTCATTTGTCATTTGTACGGGCAAACTTACCAAACCCTCAACTCGTAGGGGCGGGGTAACCGTAGCCCTACAATTTTGCATAATTTATTTTTTGGAGTTACCTAATAACAAATGACCATTGACCATTGACCATTGACTATTGACTAATAACATCCCTTGCCAATTATATTTAATTACGCCGACCTAATTAATCTAAAAGGTCTGGTTGTTCGCGCACCATTCTGTTATAAAATTGCTGAAAACAACACCAGCCATTAACAGGTGTGCCGAGATGGATGTGTGTTAAGCGTGCGGTTTCATGACCAATAATTTTAGGTTTACCGGCGGCTTCAGCTAATAGTTGTGCTTGGCTAGAACGTTCTAAATTCATGAACCACCAACAAGCTTCATCGACGGAACGACCGACGGTAAGCATTCCGTGATTGCGTAAAATTATAGCTTTATGATGACCTAAGATTTCCACGATTCTTTTAGTTTCGTTAATATCTAACAAATCCCCGGTGTAGTCATCAAAAACGCTGTGATCTTCGTAGAAAGCACAAGCTTCTTGATTTAAAGGTTCAAGGGGACGACCTAAGCAAGACCAAGCTTTACCATAAATTGAGTGGGTGTGTACTGTAGCGATCGCATCTGGTCTAGCTTGTAAAATATAAGAATGTACGGCAAATGTGTCTCGATTTACTCCTAGCTCGCCTTGAACTACATCGCCGTTATGATTTACTAATATTAAGTGAGAAACTCGAATTTCCCTAAAATTTATTCCCTGTGGGTTGATCCAAAAATGATCGGTTAATTCTGGATCGCGAACTGTAATATGACCATTGAGACTTTCATTAAATCCTAGTTTGGCAAATAAGCGAAAAGCCGCAGCTAGGTGTTGTTTGCGGTACAAACGCTCATCTTCAATTCGCTCAAATACTGGCGGTAATGGTTGTTCTAATTTACGCATATTATTTTTCCTACAGTTTTAAGTAACCATGAGTTTTTTGGCTATGGTTAATAGATGTTGTCGTCCAACATCATTTATAAATTCCACGATTAGACAAGCAATCGGCATCAATACCGATTTTCTTGCCTCTGGGGACATAAAAATCTTTATTTAGGCTTTTGTACTTTCGAGAAAGTAAATCTTACTGACGCTGGACGCTACGTTTTTGATTAGTGCCATAGTCAGTCTTTAACCCTAATTGCTCCAAGGGGGAATAACTCAGGGATTCTTTTAAGATAATCGTAAATGGATAGCGCCGGAATACAGTAGCTTGTCCTTGTGACAAAAGCTTTCTGGCATGACTAAGGTGTATAGGAGATAAAGGCAGTTTGTTGGCATCAAGAATAAAAACTTTAGTCATTATGGCTAAATTAACCAAGCAATAATTATCAGGTGTTCTGGTAACAAAGCAACTACCATCTATTGTTGGGGCTGCTGTTGTACTTTTGCTTTTAGTGTTAGGTAATTAGATCGTGAATATAAGCGATCGCCTCTTGTACAAGATGCAATCTTCAAATCAGTATAGTATTTACTCGGATACCTTAGTTATCCTCAAAAAACTTTGCTAGTAAATTCATGACTCCTCATTAGGCTAGTGTCTGTAATATTTTGCCCATCTGCCAATTGGGATAATATTTCTAAGTACTTCTATTTCAAGCGATCGCCAGTTTGATATGCGTGATATTTGGCTCTAAATGAGAAAATATTAAGTTTTGTAGATATGTAAAAGTTTTTTGCTAGATTGCCAATTCGCGAAACAAAACTTAGCAATTGCGCCAGAGGCAGGGGGCAGTCTGGATGAAAAAATTTTCATCGCTATGTATGGAAGGGAAGGAGGACAAGGGGGACAAGGGAAGGGGGACAAGGGGGACAAAATCAATTCAAAATTCGCTCATTCAAAATTCAGAAATATTTTTGACTTTTGACTTTTTATGCCCCATGCCCCATGCCCTATGCCCCTTTCAACTGTGCTTCACTAATCCAAGCACCGTGAAAACCATAAGGTACTCGTTGAGGAATAATTACCCGCGCTACAGGTTCGCTGCTGACATCTTGGGCATTAACTACCACTAGTTCCGAGGTATCAGAGATTTCATCATGAACAAAGGTAATTAGCCAGCCATCATCTTCATCTGTTGCACCAGGACGGGGGGCAAATACAGCTTCGCCGCCAAAGCGTCCTTGTCCAAATTCATGGGTTTGAGATTTCCCGCTACTGAAGTCGTATTTAATCAGACCATCAAATAAAGGTACGGGAGTATTCGCCGCTTTCCCAGCGTAGCCATATCGTGTTGGCAACCCGACATAATTCTCGTTAATCCGGGGAAATTCTGCGGGGGTATCATCTAATCTCTTGTCGCTGACTGCGCCAGTTCTCAGGTTAAATCGCCATTCATGCAAGCGAGGTAGATTAGCATCTGGATCGCTGGAGTTGTCATCACCTAAGACTGTAGTTGAACTCATGCGACAGCCGAGAAGCACGACTTCATCGCCAGCTTCGTAAGCATTGTAAATATGGAAAATGTAACAAGGTTCACTTTCAAACCATCGGATATTACTGTTGTTACCATAACGGGGTACAATACCAAAACGACTAGGGCGATCGCGCTCAAACATAAATAAAGGTTCACCGCGCTGTAACCGTTCACCACTGATAGTCAATGGTAAATCCAGGAAAATACTATAGTTTTTGGTAATAGCAAAATCATGCATCATCACCGGCACAGGCAAATCAATAGGCACTGTTTGCAATAATTCACCCACGGCGGAAACTATACTGTATTGCAGATATGGCGGCGCGAAGGAATAACCAAAAAACATCATCTCGCCGGTGACTGGATCTACTTTCGGATGAGCTGTAAAAGCAGAAACCAGCTTGTCATTGTAAGTATACTCGCCAATTGTTTCTAACTCAGGAACTTTAATTGCGTGGGGTGCGCTACCTTCATGGAGCGCCAACATTTGCCCGCCATGCCAAATTAACGCCGTGTTAGCAGTACGTTTATAAGCACCGTAGGGATTATCCATTTGCGGTGGTTCTAACAGCCCACTCCAAACAGCCTTACCCGCTTCGCGTTCAATCTTCCATCCCTGAGTTTGCACGTAGCGATTGCGATAAGTGGCTTTACCTCCACTAATTTGCACACCATGTAACATCCCATCACCATCAAACCAATGGTAATTACCAATGGGCGGCCATTGGGGATTGGGGCCATTGCGGACAAACATACCCGATAAATCCGGTGGTAATTCTCCTAATACTGGCAAACTATCTGTAGCGATTTCCTGCCCCACTGGTGCAAAATTACCACTAAGATATGGATTATCTGCTGTGGTTGAAATTATGTTACTTGTCATAAAAAGCAAACGCGATCGCGGCAATGTTTCCCATATATTTTAGCGATCGCATGATTTTTTTGAGGACAAGGCAGGGAAGGGGGACAAGGGAAGGAGGACAAGGAAGACAAAGGGAACAAGGAAGCAGAGGAAGCAGAGGAAGCAGAGGAAGCAGGGGTGCAGAGGAGGAAAATTATATAGATGCTCTCCCTCTGCCCCTCTGCGTCTCTTCTCCCTCTACTCACTATTCACCCAATGCCCAATGCCCAATGCCCCATGCCCCATACCCTAAACCAGCAATCTCAGCAATAGTTTTTCAAAGTTGTAATATTTACGTTCTCTGACATGGGAATACCCTTAAATGGAATATAAGTACGGGAAGAATCTCATGGCTGATCTGAATGGTACTTGGCTAGGAACCTATTGGCAACAAGGAGTCCCTAGCCGCTTTGAAGCAGTCTTCGTTCAAAGTGGCAATGCTCTTAGTGGTTCTATTTTGGATGACAATTACTTAGGCGAAGCCCAAATTAGTGGCGAAGTCAATGGACGTAGTATTAGCTTTACCAAACGCTATTTAATTACCTCTCCTGCTCCGATAAAATACATTGGCACTCTTTCAGAAAATGAAGATTACATTCAGGGACAGTGGAACATCGGCCCCCGCCACTATGGCCCTTGGGAAGCGCGACGTAGTGGAGAAGATTTGATGGCAGAACTGAAAACGCGGATTCAGCAGCAAATTCCCCAAGCGACGGGGTGAACGGGTAGGGGGCAGCGCCTCGGCTTCGCTCTGCGGCAGGGGGCAGGGGGCAGGGAGACAAGGGACACAAGGGACACAAGGGGATAACTAACCATTGACAAATGACGCATCATATTTTTCTTTGGTGAAGTAGCATCACTTCTTGTAGTCTGCGCAGGCGGATTTGCTAGAGGTAGCCGCACTATTGTAGGGTGATGGCGAGTTTGAAAACACGCCCTAGCCCTTGCTATTAAAAACTTTCTCCAACAGTCAAACTATTGCACCGAGCGATATTCCGCCAAGAACTTAGCTTAAATACACAAAAATACAATAAAATATTCCTCAATTGACTTAATTTTGCTTAAGCAAGTACTCTGAGCGGAGTCGAAGCAGTATTGCTCGGTTAAGCTCAAAAACCTTAACCCGCGTAGGTTGGGGAGCCACCGCCGTGGACGGGTTTCCCGGCTTGAGGCGAGTGGCGTTTGAGGAACGTAGACGCGGAGCGGCTTCCCGTAGGGTAACCCAACATTTGGGTAGCTGTGTTGGGTTGAGGCTCTGCGAAACCCAACCTACTAGCGCGTCTAGTCTAATTTGTTGGGTTCAAAAAATGGAAATGCCATAATTTCGGAATAATATCATTAATCAACCAAACATTTTAAGGTTGCCGCGCTACTACAATTTTCCTTAACCGAGCAGTATTGGTAGTGCGAGCATCTTGCTCGCGCGGGCAAGACTTCGGCGTGAGCGCTCAGTCGAACGCTGCCCGCACTACAAATATTAAATTGTTCAACTTATTTAGCATTATTTAGCAGGTCATAGTCAGAGATGAATTATGGTGGTGAAAGCGGATTCAGCCACAAGAGCATAGCATTTTTTAGTTGGTTTAAGTCACGGTATGCTTCTTGTTTAAACCATTGTCCTATCGCATCAAAAGGCGTAAAAGATGCTCCTGTTTGCCATTTGATATCTTGGCCTAAGGGTGTAGTATGAGTTCCTGGTAGAGTTTGTATTGTCACCATCTCTGGAAAGCGTTCTTGTAAAATTTGGCTTAAAGCTTTTGATTGGTCAAGGGTATCATTGCTAAATTTAATTAATAAATTGCGCCGGATATTGTAGCTTTCTTTTACTAGCTTGTTAGTTTCCAGGGGTGTGGGGGTAAACTCAATTGCTAAAGCTGAGTTTAACTGCTCTACTAAGGGGATAGCATCTTTAGCGGCGTAGTTGTTAAAAGAAATGAGAATATTACCTGCACGTTCTACATTAAAGACACTACCAGTTAGCAGGTGAAGTTTACAACCCATGCTATGTCCAATTCCATAGATAGGAAGGTAGGCTTTACGTAATGCTGAAGAATCTTGGAGACGTTCGAGAGTGCGCTCAAAATTTAGCAGTACAGATTTAGCGATCGCGATATGATCTAGGGTATTAACAAAAGGTGTGGCAACGATTAAATATCCTTTAGCAGCGAGTTGTTCCAGTAGCCAACGGTAAGTCAGATGGGGTGCAGTTGCGACAAAAGCACCTCCTAAAAAATGGATGATTCCAATAGGATTTCGGGGAATCAGCACCCAGTTACCTCGAATTTCTTTCCATTCCATGCGGATAGGCGATCGCTCAATTAATATATCTTTATGTTAAAGCAGCGATCGCAGTGCGGGAAGAATTTACCTTAAAGTTGTTGATGGTTGACTGTTGAGGGTTGACTGAGAATTACTCTATCTGGTTTGCTCAATTCTATCTACAGCTTGTACAGCGCCATTTATATAAAAAGGCACAGATGAATTTTTGACTGACTTTGCTTGCTTTAAAATCAAATCAACAGTCTGTTCGATATGTAATAGCTGCTTATCTAATTGCATATTTTCAATGTTGTGTATGCAATAACTGTTGCAAGCTCTTTTATCTTGGCGATCGTATAATCGCTCTAAGGCTAAGGCGACTAAAGGTACACCCACAGCAGCGCATTCATAAACTGTATTATAACCTCCACCACCAACGACAACATCAGCTGCGGCGAAACATTCAATTCCTGGATGGTGGGAGATCCAAAGATTTTCTGGACATTCTGGGGGACAATGAGCAGCTAAAATTCTGACTGCGCAATCGGGGAAGTTTTTTTGTAGGTGTAGAGCTAATTTACCAAATAAAGCTAACTCTGATGTTTTACCAGAAGCGCAAACAACAATAGTTTTGACAGATTTATCTACTTTGAGAATATGCGATCGCGTCGTCACTTTAT
This sequence comes from Calothrix sp. FACHB-168, assembly GCF_963889195.1. Lineage (NCBI taxonomy): Bacteria > Bacillati > Cyanobacteriota > Cyanophyceae > Nostocales > Calotrichaceae > Calothrix > Calothrix sp. FACHB-168. Next base: position 86,997 of record NZ_CAWPNJ010000037.1, on the reverse strand, counting down.
CTGGTAATTCCCAAAAGTTACGAATTAACCAAGGTTCTGTATGTTCTACTATAGGTAAATCGCAAAATGCTAAATCTTTTCCTTCACCGGGAACAATAACTTTATCAAAGTTTTTAATAACAAAATTTCGTAAGTTTTTAGCTGCTACATAACGTGAGTTAATATCCCGATGAATCAAAATCCGGGGTATATGATTCAATTGGGGTAAAATATCTACTAACTCACCTCCTAATCCTCTGGGGAAGGTATCAATAATTAAGCGATCGTAGGCGGTATTATATAGTAATTCTCTGACGCGCAAACAAGTCTGAGAAGCACCTATGTTGTCAGGAATTAGATAGATAAAACAGCCTTCATCATCTATTTGCTTTGCATAGGGACTATTAGTAATAATTTTGACATTTATGCGATTTGTCGCTATTCGTCCCAATGATAAAGCACGATTTAGATGTCCCCAACCACCACCCAAAGCGTAAATTAGCCAAGTCTCCGTCAAAATTACGTTACCTTGCTCTCACTAAAAATTAAAATATAAAATTATCGACATTGCAGAAATGTAAGATGAATTTTATTCATCTCATCAACCAGCAATATCAATTCTCATACCAAGTCACATCTAGCGGTACACGATCTACCTTTAAATAGTTAATCGAGGTATATCATGTATGTCGCTAACTTGACTTTAAGTTAGCAAATTTCGACTTCAGATTATAGTCTATGACTTTTTTGTTGAGTAGATACAATAGCTAAAATCAGATAAATACAGATAAAACCAGATAAATAGCTGTTTAAAGGGAAATTCTAGTTTATAGAAAAATATAGAACAATAATCAAGCAATATTGACCATTAACAAATCTCAACTTGCTCCCATATCGCTTTCAAAATCAGCATCTCGCTCTGTTTCTAAACTTACAGCATCCGCTTCTGTAAAGTCTACATCACCAGTTTCCGGATCGTAAGAATAGCGACCGCGGTCTTCATAGTAATCTCTACCCCAACCGGAGCGATAATTACCATATTCGGAATAATAGGCGTAGTCATCTGCGTAAGTTTGGTTACAATCAGGACAGCCTGTCCTATCAGTACGACCACAGCGACGCTTAAATAGAAAGCCTACCATGCGATCGCACTCCCAAACTGTGGAAGTAAAGCTTACCACGATTTCACAAGCACCAACAGTAATGCGATCGCCATTTTTTAGAATACCACCATTCACCTGTACGCCATTAATTTTGATGCCATTGCTGGTATTTTGGTCAGTAATTACTAATTCTTGATTTTGCCAATCAATTAAAGCATGATAATCTGCTATTAAGTCATCTTCAATAGAAATTCTCGAAACTCTTTGTTCATTGATTTTTTGTGGCATTTCTGAAAATCTTCTGCCAATAGCTACTGGAGTTTCTAATAATGGTTCTCGTTGTTCTTCACTATTGGGATCTAGCCAACTTAACTGAATTTGCAAAGTTTATTTACCTCCTGTTAAATTGACAGCATAAGCTAAACCAGCTTGCTGTTCGCGGGTGAGAACATCAAAGCCAAAGCAGGTAAATGCAATTGGCGATAATTGAGATTTGGTGGAAAAAATTGTTTTTGATGGTGCTTTGATTAACGAGATTTTATCATTTTTAACTTTTACTTGATAAACTAAATTTTTGTTAGGTGTGACTATTTCAAACCCGTTATTCCGCGACTGAATCAGATAAACTTCTTTCTTCGCTCCATCTTCTAACTTATATTCGCTATCATTCTGCTTTCTCAGAATATATAAATCTTGTTGTTGATTAGCATCTTTCAGCTTCCAAGCACCTTGTTCGCTGACTACATAACCTAATACTTTTTCTGATGCATTCTTGATTTTGATTTTCCCGGATTTATCAGCTTTAATTCTGGCTAATTCTTGATTTTTAGCATCAACTAATTTCGCACCATCCGCTTCTGGCTTCATCGTAAATAATTCTGTACCACCCTCAGTCTTAAATTTAATTTTCTCCTGAGTCGCAGCTACATTAGTAGCCACTGATGTAGTTTGAGAACTGCTATTATTATTGTTATTACTGTTATTACTGTTATTACTATTACTCGCTACTTCATTACCAGACTTAGCACTATCACAGCTAACGATAGTAGTGACTAATAATAATGCCAAAAAACTTCTCAAAATTTTTATTTTCATAATTTATCTTATTTAGAAATAACTTTTGCTAAATTTAATACTTGATAAAGACTGAGAAACATCATTGTGATTGTTTCATATATTTCTTGGCTTTTATCTGCTACTTGTGGAGCCATCCGTACACTTAAATGTATAGCTTTATCTGTCAGCTTGATATTCCGCAGATGAGATAAGTAAGGAAGTTTTACCGCATTACTAATTTCATTTTGCAAAATTTTAATTGCTCCATAACGGCGTTGGGGATAATTTAAGCTGATAACTATATCCAACCCTATATCAGTAGTTTTTGTTTTATATTTGCTTTTACCACTGCTACCACGTTTCCAACCATATTGAGTTTTTACCGCTTCAGTAGCAGTTAATAAAAACCGAGTTTTATCTAAAAACTGTCCTGTTAATTTTAACCATTCATTTTGATATTTATCTATTTTCCAGTCGCGCTTAGTGGGATGAGGTACAGTTTCAGCTAAATTTTCTTTAATTCTCGTCTTTTTAAAGGATAATTGAATTTCTAATTCGCTAGCTGTATCCATATCTCGCGATAGCATGTCTACAATTCGCTGCGTCACTTCATAGCGAAAATTAATAATATTTAACTTCCGCAATTTGAATTTTTTAAACAATTCATATAATATTGCAAATATTAAACCAATAATTCCTAAAAACAGCACCAATATTAATAAAGATACGGCTGGAAACTGAGCCATTACTAAAAATAATATAAAACCTAAAACAACGCAGGCAATTATTCCGTAAAAATAATGTAGCGCTCGTTTAGCATATTTACTCTGCTGTAGTTCTGCTAATTGATCTATACCTGCTATTTCTTGCAAATCAGCAATAATTGTACTAATATCTGCTTTTGCTGTATAAATTTGGCTTTGTTTGAACTTAATAAATTCAATCGACATTTTCTCAAAACTCCGCTTATTAAATTAAAAATAGTTTTATTAACTTTATTGACAAAATATATATAAAATTTTACTTTTTTAGCGCTGTCCTTTGCATGTCATCAAAAAAAGTAATTTATTTACACAAATATAATTACTATATATTAGCAATATATACAATGTGGCTGTCAGTATATCAAACAGAAAATTAAGTGTCAACGAAATTTATATACATTAATGAGTAAATCGAAAATTGCTTATATTGCCTTTGATACAGTTCCTGCGCCTAAAGGTGCAGCTATTCATATCCAAGCTTTTTCTATTGCTTTAGCCACAGCTTTTGAAGATATTCATCTAATCACAGTTTCTCCCACAGTAACAGGTATAGATACTCAAGAAATTTATCCACAAGTTAGACAAACTACATTCCCTGCAATAGGAGAGACTTTAATTCACAGAGTTTTATATTTTCGGCATTCACTTCTCAATTGGTTGCAAGGAAAGCGATTTGAATCTATACATATACGTTCAATTTATGAAGGATATCCCATTGCTAGGAATAAACAGAAATATTGCGATCGCCTAATTTTTGAAGTTAACGGTTTACCATCAATCGAGTTAAAATATCGCTATCCTGCCGTAGCTGAAGATAGAGAATTATTGCATAAATTGTACTCTCAAGAGCAAATTTGTCTGGAAGCCGCCGATTTAATTATCACCCCCAGCAGTATCACCAGCGAATATTTACAAAATCGCAGTATTTCTGTCGATAAAATCCGTGTAATTCCCAACGGCGTAGATTTAAAAATATTTACAAATGACCAAGGACAAATGACAAATGACAAACTAGAAATTATCTACTTTGGTACACTTTCACCTTGGCAAGGTGTAAATCTAGCCGTTGAAGCATTAGCCTTAATTAACCGAGAATTTCCTGCTAATTTAAAAGTTATTGCACAAGCCAGAGAATATCAAATTAAAGCATTAAAACAGCTAGCATTAAAACTGGGAGTAGCAGATAAATTAACTATTTTAGAACCAATTTCTCAAACTCAATTAGTGACACATATTCATACCAGTGATGTAATTTTCGCTCCTTTAATGCCAAGCGATCGCAATTTAGTTCAAGGTTGTTGTCCTTTGAAGATTTTAGAAGGGATGGCAACAGGGATACCTGTAATTGCTAGCTATTTACCAGTGGTGAGGGAATTAGGAGAAGATGGAGTACATTTTTTATTAGTTAAGCCAGGTTCCGCCAAATCTCTCAAAGATGCCGTGTTACGCTGGCAAAATGAGCCAGAATTAGGGGAAAAACTAGCGATTAATGCCCGTCAGCGAATAGAAGATAATTATACTTGGCAACGTGCTGGCGCAGCTTTAATTAAAGCTTATACAGAATTGGGAATTAAACGGGCGATTAAAGTTTGAAGCTGTAATTTTTCTTGAGCTAGGGAATATTCAGTTAAAATGCGATCGCGTGCAGCTTGGCTAATGTGATTTTTCTCCTCATCTGTTAACGTCAAATATTCCAACACCGCCTTACCTAGCTTGTGTAACTGTGAACGAGGTAGCAAAAAGCCATCTTTACCATGTGTAATCACCTCTGGAATCCCACCCGCATCACTGGCGATACAACCACAACCACAAGCCATTGCTTCTAACAAAGCATTTGGCATACCCTCCCACAATGAAGGCTGGAGATAAACATCACACAGGCGTAAATATTCAGCCACCGCCTCCAAATTTGGTAAATGTCCTGTGATAATTATTCTCTGGGAATTTTCTGGCTGATTAGTTTTATACAATTGCAGCACAGACTCTTGAGAAGGGCGTACCTCACCAATAATTAACAAACAAGCAGGATGTACTTGTCGAACTGTGGTTAAAGCATTCAATAAAAACTGCTGCCCTTTTTTCTCCCGCAATTCTCCACAAAAGCCCAAAATCACCTCATCTGGAGTAATTCCCAAAGACTCCCTAGTAATTCCTTCCCCCCTCCTCGCTTGCGGAGAGGGGCTGAGGTTTGGCGGAGAAAATATTTCTGTATCAACCGCATTTTTCAATACCAATACATCATCCCGCCCACTCAATAGCTGAATCTTACGAGACATATCAGCACTTACCGCCGTAATCACCTTGGCATGTTGCAGCGTCCATTGCAAACGGGCAAAATCTCCCGGTGGAAACATTTCGCGGTCAATATCATTACCACGGGCGCTAACTGTACTAGGTAATCCTACAAGTGCAGCAAACCAAGTAGCCAAAAAACCACTGGGAAACAAATAATGTCCCCATACAGCATCATAACGAGAGGCAGAATGTAACCATTCCAAAACATTTAATGTATGAGGCATCGTCATATCCCAATGACGATATAATCCGATACGATAAACACGAATCTTTGCTTCTTTAGTTTCCGGTGGTAAAACCTCACCCGGTTGTAAATAACGACTCCAAGTCACAACATCAACCTCTATACCCAGTTGTGACAGCGTCCCTACCAACCTTGTTGCACTCCTAGCCAAACCACCCAAATCTGGCGCAAATCTTTCTGTAATGAAAAGTAGGCGTGTCATGACTGTCCTTTAGCTCATTTCCGCCTTGTAATTATCTCTTGCAGAATGGGAATAAAAGAGTAAAGTTTAATTTTGCGATCGCACTTCTCCAACACCACAAATGCGTAGCCGTAAGGCTTGTCGTCAGACATCGCACTACAAATCTCTAGCCCAGCAAACGTTTAAGCTGCTTATACACTTCATCGTCGTTACGTTTACCGACTAAAATTACCTCGACCAAATCTGCATCTATATCAAAGCGGTAAACAATACGATATTCTCCAGAATCTACGCGATAGTATCCTGGATAACCAATTAATTCTTTATAATCTGCGGGTAAGGGGTCAACATTGAGTGACATTACTTTTTTCGCTATTTGGGCAGCGATTTTGGGTTGTAAACCTTTGAGAAAATCGAGAACCGTCTCTAAACCATCTAATTTTGCCATACCATAAATTAATCATCAAATGCTGCTAGACGTTCGAGTTCTGTAGTAAAAATCTCAGAGCCAACCATTTTAGAATTAGCTACAGCCATTTGTGCTTGTTGACCTAAAATTAAATCTTCTAATTGAGCAATTCTATTCATTAATTGCTCGTAATTCTCCGCTGACATAATTACGTAACTAGCTTGTGATTCGCTTGTCAGTCTGATTGGTTCCGTCGCAGCTTGTTCTAAAACATCGCTGTAGATATTTTGGATATCTCCAAGGGTAAATTGGCGCATTTTCAAGCTTTCCTAAATGCTTATGAAGAGATTATAACAAGTACATCATTAATATTTTTTAGCAACTAATTAAATTCACGCGATCGCATTTTCCCATAAACTTAATAAATGCGATCGCACATCCCCAAAACCAAAACGCGAAGGACTTACTTCTCGCAGTCTCTCTGCACTTCATCCCAAAGTCCAAGTTGGTGTAGGATGGCAAAGACAATATTTTTGGTATATACTATAAATGCGCTTTGAATGGGACGATAATAAAGCTGAGTCAAATTTTTTGAAGCATGGTATTGAATTTGAGAAAGCTGTAACAGTTTTTGCCGACCCTTATCTCATGTTTACGGAAGATTCTAGTCATTCTTAGGGAGAAGAAAGGGAATGGGCAATTGGTGAAACAGAAGATGGCTTAATTGTTGTGGTTGTTTTTACCATGCGAGGTGAGCGAATCAGGATAATTAGTGCAAGAAGAGCGACCAAAAGGGAGTGTCAACAATATGAATCAGGAATCTGAGTTTCCTTTTGACAGAGCAAGACGAGTTACACCAGAAGAAAACCAAAAATTCAGAGATGCGATCGCAGATCAGTTTGGGGTTACACTCAGGAAGCGCGGACGACCAGCCAAGGATGAAGAGGAAAAGTATGAGCCGGTTTCCATTAGATTTCATCCTAAAATTATAGCCTGGGCAAAGAAAGAGGCAGAAAAACGAGGAATAGGATATCAAACAGTTATTAATGAAGCACTATTAGAGAAAATAGGCTGAACAAATGTGATCTACATATCCTCAACCAAAACGCGATCGCTCTACCCGCATCAATCACAAGGGAATGAGGGAACAAGGAGGATAAGAGAGAAAAATGCCCCATGCCCAATAACAAAAAAGAGGCCTCGCTCGACCTCTTCGCAACTCCCTACAATAATCTTCGTTATATAGATGGTAATTACAGCAACCCAGTGTTAGTACCTTGCTTACCAGTTGCCAATTCAACTTTCACGATTTTGCCACCCATTTTCATGATGCGTTGCTGTTCGCGGAACCAGTTCTCGAAGGGTACTAACTTGGTGAAGTAGGTATTTTGTAGTTCGCGTTGGGTGCGAATTCGGGTTTGACTGGGTACACAAGCAGTAACTTTAAACAACCGGGCCATCTTAGATTCTCCTGTAGTAATTGTGAAAACTTTTTTATTTCAAAAAAGGGGAGTGTTTTTTAAGACAAATTCTTTAAATTAATCACTGCAAAGGCTGGAAATCAAGCATCAATACTAGACCACTAACACTCATCATAATTGATTATTTCAACCAAGGTAAGCGATAAACACTCTAGCACTCACGATTGATTTCCAGACCTCAATTAAGTCGCACCTAAATTATTAAGTGCCAACTAACTCTTAGCTTAAGCCAGAGGAGATATAGTCTAGGTAAACACCCATTTCTTTACCAGCATCAGAACCTACCAAGCTAGCGGTTACTTCTTTGATAGCTTGGATAGCTTGTACGGTAGAGCTAACGGGAACGCCCAAGGAGTTGTAGGTTTCTTTCAAACCGTTGAGTACGCGCTCGTCGAGGATGGAAGGATCGCCAGCTAGCATAGCGTAGGTAGCGTAGCGGAGGTAGTAATCCAAGTCGCGGATACAAGCAGCGTAGCGACGGGTGGTGTACATGTTACCGCCGGGACGGGTAACGTCAGAGTACAACAAAGATTTAGCTACAGCTTCTTTAACGATCGCAGCAGCGTTAGCGCTGATGGTGCTAGCAGCACGCACGCGGAGTTCGCCACTGGAGAAGTAGTTTTTCAGCTTGTCTAAAGCAGAAGCGTCTAGATATTTACCTTGAACGTCTGCAGAGTTAATGACTGCGGTAATTGCGTCTTGAGCCATGTTGTTAATTCCTTTTTTCCAACCGTATTACAATACTTCGGTTTTAGCAGCGAAACCGCTTTAACCTAGGAGAGGGCACCGACTACATAGTCGAAGTAAGAACCAGCTTCAGCTGCATCATCAGCAGACAGTAATGCAGAAGCGCCGCTCTTTAAACCACGGATACCTTCAGTAATACCTTCGATAGGAGTACCCAAGGATTTGTACATTTCACGAGCGCCGATTACACCGATTTCTTCGATGGGGGTTACGTCGCCAGAAACGATTCCGTAGGTAACTAGACGCAAGTAGTAGTCTAAGTCGCGTAAGCAGGTAGCTGTCAATTCTTGACCGTAAGCATTTCCACCAGGAGATACTACGTCAGGACGCTTTTGGAAAACTTGTTCGCCAGCTTGCTTAACTAGACGCTCGCGGTTTTCAGTTAAGATTTGTGCAATCCGCAGACGACGCTCACCACTGCTAACAAAGGACTTGATCCGATCTAACTCACCAGGGCTGAGGTAGCGGGCTTCTGCATCAGCATTCACGATGGACTTCGTGACGATACTCATTAATGGATTCCTCCAATCTACGAATTAAACCAGAATTTTAATTAAAACTGGTGCGGCTTTAAATTTTGGATAACGGTAGCTTTTTTCTAGTTAATTCTTCAGAACAAACACTTGACAAAAATGTCATCTGTGTTGTTAGAAGAACTGCTTGTAGTCAATATCTACTACGCAAGCGGCGAAAATTTAGTTACCTTCCGCAAAACATTCTCCGGCATTCTGTTGAGCATTTATGACTGCTCTTAACATTTTGTAATATTCTTTTTCAGATTTAGCGAAAGTTAAAGATTCTGAAAGGAATGTTACGAAAGATTACGGCGTTACCGTCAATAGTCACGACTAAACAGTGCTGAATGATGGCTGAGTTATCAGTATTCAGCACTGAATTAGGTCAAGAGTTCAACACCTTGAACTCTTGACCTGTAACTATGAAAGATTAAGAGTTAACTGCGCTCAACGATTAAAAGCGTGCGTAAGGCACTACATCTTCACCGAAGAAGCGAGCATACTCTGCACTATTAACAATGGCTTCAACAGCAGCTCTCAAACCCCGGCTAGCTAACAGCTTGTTGTACTCGCTGATTTCGCCTGGAGTTTCTGGTGCGCGTCCCAACAGGTGACGGCAGAGGAACTCAATTACTTTAGCACTGGGGTAAGGAGTGTAGAAGCGATCGCAATAGATATCAGAACTAGCTAGTTCGCACACAAACTCCCGCACGGAGATTTCTCCAGCTTGCAGTTTGCTCTCTAATGCAGTTAAGCGGTAATTAGCAGGGATCTCATTGCTAAATACATCCAATACCTGAGAGTAAATAGCATTGATTACCGATTGCGCTTCCGCTTGGTTTGCACCTTGGCTCAAACGATAAATGCGTGCAGGCTTGGAACGGTTGCTAGCTACAGTAACTTCACCCAATTGTCCCTGAACGCTGCTAGAAGAACGACCCAAATCAGTATATGAACTGCCATTAGATGATGAACCAGCCAAAGCTAGGCGTGGTTGTACAGGCTTAAAGCTAGGTACTACCAAATCATCATTTTGCTTAGTCAGCTGGTTGTACAGCTTTTCAGTATTCGGGAAGTTAGCCGCAGGTAGAGTTGGGAAGCGACGATAAGGTACTGTATCTTCACCAAATACTTCGCCATATTCTGCACTATTTACCAAAGCACCAATAAAGGCGCGAATCCCCTGAGTAGCCAAAATTTGGTTATACTTGCGGATTTCTGCCTGATTTAAAGGTGCGCGGCCTAAGAAGTGCTTAGTTCCTAATTCAATTACCTTGGTGTTGGGGTAAGGAGTGTAGAACTCTTTGATGTACAGGCTAGAGTAACCTAAACCTTCAATGAATTCTTTAACAGTAATTTCCCCGTTGCTGAGTTTGCTTTCTAAAGCTGAAAATTCGTTTTTCGCAATATAAGGTGCAACATCCCGTTCAAAAATCTGACGGTAAGCAGCACTAATCAACGTTTGCACAGCAGCTTTATCGTTGATATTTGCCACTTGCTTGAAGATTTTGGTTTGTTCCCGTTGCTTGCTAACACCTTGGTTGATGCGGAACTGAATATCTGGTTCTGTCCGGTTATCCTTAACTGTACCCAAGGTGACAAACAGTGGTGTTTCTTGCTTCTGGACTTTACCACCTACATCTTCACGGATACTGCCAACGCGCAGTTTTCTGGATGCAACACCAGCCGGAGTCAGGTAGCGTTCGTAAGGTACTGTGTCCTCACCAAATGCTTCACTGTATTCTACGCTGTTGATAATCGTATCTACTACAGCATAAAAGCCTTGTTTCGCAGCGATGTCAAAATATTTGTTAATTTCTTGACGACCGTAGGTAGGACGACCTAACAAGCGACGGTGAATGTATTCAATCGCTTTACAAACATACAGCGAAGTCCAGTAGGTTTTGCGGAATACATCCGACTTAGCCAAAGCACGGATAAATTCCCGAACAGAAATTTGTCCGTTTTCTAGCTTAATTTCTTGGACTGTTAAGCGCTGACCTTCGTAAACATCACGACCGAAAACTTGTAGGTATGCAGCTTTGATTACCTTTTGGGTAGAGCTTTCGGAGAACTTAATGCTTGCACCTTTGGCAGCTTTTTTACCAATTGTGCCTGGCAGTTGATCCAACCGGAAGACTTTAGGCCCTAAGCTACCAGGAAACTCACCTCTAGCACCAGGATTGCTAACTTGGCTATTAATTCCCGGACCTTGGTTAATTAATATCCGCTTGGTATCCTTGCTAAAAGGCGCAGGACTGGTACTGGGATTGCGGGTTTCTTTCGGGAAAATCGCGCCAAATTGGATTTCTAATGGGTCGTTACCAGAACCATAGGGATGCTGATCTGGTAATGGGCGATCGTAAGCAGCGAATGTTGTAATAAACTGAGGTACTTTGCGGAAAGGCGCACTGTAGTTAAACAGGTCTTGTTGTGGCCCCCAGTTACGACATTCTTGAGCCTCTTGACCCAAACCACGCAGGTAAGGTACTGTCTCTTCACCAAAATAGTCGCTATATTCTTGTGAATCAACCAAAGCATCTACTAAAGCAGGTAGACCACCATTAGAAATAATCGCGAAGTATTTTTGTACTTCTTCACGACTACTTGGCCCCCGTCCCAAAATGTGACGGAAAGCCAATTCGATTACACGGCTGTTAATAAAAGGCTGGTAAAACTGTTTTTGGTAAAGGGGAGATTTGGTAAGCCGGCGGACAAACTCTTTCATGGAGATGTCGCCGTTCTTCACCTTAGATTCTATGTCAGAGATAGATAAGCTATAAGCACGGGTGATGTCGCGCTCAAAGATTTGCCGATAAGCAGCTTTCACTACCTCATTCTTTTCACTGGCTGATAACCCAGGCTTCATCACAAACTTGGGACGCCGTTCTGCCGCTTCAAAGTAGATTTGTGGCAGTTGTAAGCCTTGCTGGTCAATCGAAGGACGTTGACGCACTTTATTGGAAGGTGTTGCGGCTTTAAATTCTGTCAGCAACACATCCATGTACTGAGACACAATCTCAGTCGCTTTAGCATCTTGGCGGAAAAATGAAAGTGATGCTGCTTTGATTTCTTGTAAAGCCACAATTGTTGCTTCACCAGAACAAGCATTTTCAATAATTTCCCGCAAACCCCTGGTATTCACCACAATGATACTGGGGTCGCCTGCCACGATCGCGTATGTAGCATAGCGCAAGAACCAGGATAAGTCCCGCAAGCTCTTAGCCATATTGCTAGGGCCATAACGAGCCACGTTAATCGGTCTAAAACCTGGAGGGGTTGGGCCGCTAGGAGAACTGTTAAAGATAGAGCGTAAATTTTCAAAAAATCCACCCCGACTTTCCACATAGGTAACAGTACCTAGTTTCATGCCTTCTTGAACATCCCCGCTAGCAGCACCAACTGTAGCTAGTTCTGCTACTCTTGGCTTCTCTAAAAAAGACATTGGCGAGCCACCAACAAAAATTCTGTTGGCTGCCCGAGATACAATAATCTCGGAATTTTCCGTGAGCGTCTGGGCAATCTCTAAACGCTTTGCACCAGATGCAAAATAGCTTGCCAGTTCATTTAGTTCACCAGTCCCCAAAAAGCGGTCTTGCTGTTCCGCTTGGGAAATTGTTGCTACTGCTAGGGTTTGATATAGTTGCGGACGCGCAACCGAGCTTCCACCACTTGCCTTAACACTCATCGGATTTTTAAAACTCCCATCATAATCATTTATGTGTTAAGTCTGGGTCGCTTTGAGGCTTGACACATCGGTGTAGTCATGCCTTAAGAGTACCGCCTTCAAAACTGCCAGTAAATTAACCCAGTCAGCTTTTAGATTAGAACGTTTTGCGGCTTCCCTGTTGATTTATTAAGAAGTATGTAGAATCTGACGTATCCAGACGCTAAGTTCCAGAGCTAATACTCTTGCTTCCCTGAGATTTAGACTAAGTTTTGTATCAATTCTTGATCAAAACCTACACAAATATTTTCGCAGTCAATGGTCATTAGTCAATGGTCAATGGTCATTTGTCATTGGTTATTTGCTTTCTTGGCTACTCAATGGATTTAGCGATCCTTTCTTATACGCAAGCTATAATGTTTTTATTGACACATAAATTAAAATTTAAATACTATGTTCAAGAGTCACATCTTTTTCTTAAAGCTTTCTCTGGCTGTATCTACTTTGGCTGTAAGTCTTTCCCTGGCTCCTGCTCATGCTTTACCAGGACAAAATATTCGTACTGTTGTCAATTGGGTCAAGACTAAAGCCATGTTACCAGCGCTTAAATATAACAGCGAATCGCATGGTTATGATGGCACCAAAGGTAAATTGTATTTTTATGCTGATGTTACTTCTCAGAATGGGACAGTAACGAAAGAGGGAATCACAATCAGTGGTGACTCTAGCCTGAAATTTACACAGAAAAATAGTAAAGCAGTAAAATTAATTCAAAATATTTATAATTCCAGCATTGCTAACGATTATCAAAAGTCTCGTAATGTAATTAAGGTTGGTCGAGACCTTTTCTCTCGCGGTCAAAAATATGCATATATTACTGCTGAAGTGCAAGGTGGTTCTGCATTTCAGATAATTTCCTTAAGCAGTCTTCAAGATGCAATAAATAATGCTAAATATTGCCAAACCAATCAATGCGATATTTAGCATTATTTAATTTGTGAATTTATTTGTAGAGATAGGCAACAGCTAAGACGCCAATAACTTGAGTAGTTAAGTGGCAAACTACATCTGGTAAACTCAATTTTGCCGCCAAAATTACTTGTTATGTCCGACGCCCAAACTGTTAGCGCTGCTGTTGCTCAACTTTACAACACTTACCCCTTTCCTCCAGAACCACTGTTAGATGAACCACCTCCAGGTTATAACTGGCGCTGGAATTGGCTCGCTGCTTACAATTTTTGTACTGGTCAAAAACCGCAAAAGCAAGACATCCGCATTTTAGATGCTGGTTGTGGTACTGGGGTGGGTACAGAATATTTAGTTCACCTCAATCCCCAAGCTTCGGTTGTTGGTATCGATTTGAGTGCTGGTGCTTTAGCTGTAGCTAAAGAACGTTGTCAGCGTTCCAAAGCCGATCGCGTTGAGTTTCATCACCTCAGCTTGTTTGATGTGGAACAGCTACCAGGTGAGTTTGATTTAATTAATTGCGTTGGTGTATTACACCATACTTCTGACCCAATTCGCGGGATTCAAGCCTTAGCGAAGAAGCTAGCACCAGGCGGCTTAATGCACATTTTTGTCTATGGTGAGTTGGGACGCTGGGAAATTCAACTCATGCAAAAAGCGATCGCTCTCCTTCAAGGTGACAAACGTGGCGATTATCGCGATGGCGTACAAGTTGGACGGCAATTATTCTCTTCTTTACCAGAAAATAACCGGATTGTCAAGCGCGAAAAAGAGCGCTGGTCAATGGAAAATCATCGGGATGAAAACTTTGCTGATATGTACGTTCATCCCCAAGAGATTGATTACAATATTGAGACTCTGTTTGAATTAATTGATGCTTCTGGTTTAGAGTTTATTGGCTTCTCTAATCCTGGTTTTTGGCAATTAGACAGACTTTTAGCCAAAGCACCAGAGTTAATTGAAAGAGCCAATCAGTTGAGCGAGCGCCAAATTTACCGTTTAATTGAATTACTCGATCCAGAAGTTAGCCATTACGAATTTTTTCTTGGGCGTCCCCCAATTACCAAAGCCGATTGGTCAGATGATAACACCCTATTACAAGCGATTCCCGAACTGAATCCTTGTATAGAGGGTTTTCCCAGCCAAAGTATTTTTAACTACGATTACCAAATAGTTAAGCTATCGTTAGCAGAATTGGAATTCCTGCAACGCTTGAATGGTAATTATACAGTGACAGAAATATTAGCTGATGTGCAGATAAATTTGGATGATGTCAGAAAATTGGTGAAACAACAGTTGATTTTGTTAACACCAGCTTAATTTCGCTACTGAAATTCCTGTATTGTTCTTATGCTCCGGTCGTTTGCAACGTTCCGGATTTTTTTTGCTCGCAAAATATATATTGATGCAAACTTTAACAAAAATTACTTTCATATAAAGATTTCCTAAAAGCTACTCTTTTTGCATCAGTATCCAAAATTCATAAGATACATTGTTTACAACCTCACGTCAGAGGTTGTACTTAAATAATCGTACTGTAGTCATTCAGAGAATTTGCGGATGAAATTAACTAAACATGTGAGTGTTGCTGCTGCAAGCCTAGCCTTAACTGTTGCGGCTGTGAATGCTAAACCTGCTGAAGCAGCGAGCATCAAGTTCCTGGGACAGGAAGCGGGTAACCTTAATAAATACAATTACGGTGTATTTGCTGACTCACCTAATGAAAAGCTGGGAGGCTTGAGTAGTCTGACATTGTCTCAATTATCCGGTGTAACTGGAGTAAATGCATCACCAGCCTTTGCTGTGGTACAAAATACAATAGATACGGTCTTTTTATTACTTGGTAGTTCCCAGACTGCATCAGCAAACAACGAATTTACAAACTTGAGATTTTCTGTACTCAGTTCATTTACCAAACCTGGGCCAGTACGTTTCGCAGTCGTTAACAGCATTAATGCGAGTGGGATAGTGAATGGGGATACCACTGGGCCAGTTAATGTTCCCGAACCCATGACAGTTGGTGGCTCCTTGCTAGCTGTAGGCTTTGCTGCATGGATGAAGCGGAAAAAAGCAGAATTAGCTGCCAAAGCCTAATTAATCAACCATAACCACTGTTAACTAGTTAGTTAAACGGGGTGCAAAAACCATTGTGACTATAATAAGAACCTTATGCCCCAGAGATTGCCTGTGCCTCTCTTGGGGCATTCATATTGTTTTGTTTGGAATCTGGTAGTATAGCTGTATCGCCCACCCTCTGAATTAACAACCTCAAAACTTAGATTTCTTTTGCTAGTTAGCCCCTCATGGGAAAAACCCACAACCACAACATGAAAATCGCTCTTCCCTAGTCCCTAGCCCCTAACCCCTAATTTCAAGACAGGCGATCGCTCACAAAATTTCTGGGAACTCTGAAGTTAGACTAGCTAAAAATCCTCATCAACTTAACTAGCCTCTACTCACTACACCCACTACAATTGGGAGTTTTACGTATTCACACTGATGACATTACCGAATAGTAACTTAGCCCAGTATTGGGGAAACTCTCAATAGACTGTAACCTTGCATTTAGAGCTTTCTCAATCTCTTCACCTCACTAACTTGGGGAGTTGCTGTTTGCTGAAAAGAAGTTAATTGTTTTTTTCTAAAGTATTGTTACCAGATCGTGATATGATTCAGCTGACTGGATGTGCAGTCATCATCCTTAGCTGTACTGGTTTCGAGTCTCGTGAGCTTGTCAGACGAATCAACTGCATCGACTCCAACAACAACACAAAATGCTCAATCTGGTTCCGAGGACGAAGAACGAGTAAACTCTATGGAGGAGTTCTATCAACTCTACCAGAAGTTGTTGGTAATCACACTTGTCATAACAGGGATTGTTTTTATCTCTGTGTGGATTTTTTATTCACTGAACATTGCTCTGAATTATTTGATTGGGGCGTGTACAGGTGTGGTTTACTTAAAAATGCTGGCCAAAGACGTTGAGCGACTCGGTGGTGAGAAAAAGCGTCTGAGTAAAAGTCGTTTTGCTCTATTTATTGGGTTGATTGTATTAGCAACTCAATGGCATGAGCTAAAGATATTGCCCATATTCTTGGGATTTCTAACTTACAAAGCCACGCTCCTCGTCTACACCGTGCAAACTGCGTTTCTTCCTGATTCTTAACAAGTCAGGCTCACAAAGAAAATACTCCCATCCTCGCTCGTTGGGGAAAATGCTTGAAGAATGCAAATGCTTAGTGTCTTAAACGCCTTTAATACATTTCCCCTCGCCTCGTTAGAAGTAGGTCATCATTTCTACTGGCAGCTGGGAAATCTGAAAATTCATGGGCAAGTTTTTCTCACCTCATGGTTTGTGATTGGCCTGCTAGTAATAGCTTCACTAGCTGCTACTCGCAATGCCCAAAGAATTCCTCGTGGCATCCAAAACTTAATGGAATATGCCCTAGAATTTATTCGGGATCTAGCAAAAAACCAACTTGGTGAGAAAGAGTACCGCCCTTGGGTGCCATTCCTGGGTACCTTGTTCTTGTTTATCTTCGTATCGAACTGGTCAGGCGCTCTCATCCCTTGGAAACTAATCAAGTTACCATCCGGTGAATTAGCAGCTCCCACCAATGACATCAATACGACCGTAGCATTGGCATTGCTGACTTCTTTGGCGTATTTTTATGCCGGTTTTAGCAAGCGGGGTTTGGGCTACTTTAAAAAGTATATTGAGCCAACGCCTGTCCTGTTGCCGATCGCGATCCTAGAAGATTTCACCAAGCCCCTCTCCCTAAGCTTCCGTCTATTCGGGAATATATTGGCGGATGAATTGGTTGTAGCGGTGCTGGTTCTGCTTGTTCCTCTATTTATACCTCTGCCTGTAATGGCTTTGGGCTTATTTACCAGTGCCATTCAAGCCCTGGTATTTGCTACCCTAGCTGGGGCATATATTCACGAGGCCTTAGAGGGACATGGTGGAGATGAGCATGAGGAGCATCACTAAAGCTTCTCAGTAGATAAGCACAGTTCCGACGAGCCTAGATGCTCAAAATATCGCCCAGCGCGATTTGTGAGAACTTGGTGCAGCGTGGAAACCACGTCTTTACTAGTTAACCTACTTTTGTTAGTTCTGTACTTCAAGCAAGGAAAATCATCATGGATCCATTAGTTTCTGCTGCTTCAGTTCTGGCTGCTGCTCTCGCAATTGGTTTAGCTGCAATTGGCCCTGGTATCGGTCAAGGTAATGCTGCAGGTCAAGCAGTAGAAGGTATCGCCCGTCAACCCGAAGCAGAAGGCAAAATTCGGGGTACCCTACTTTTAACCTTGGCGTTCATGGAATCCCTAACCATTTACGGTCTGGTAATCGCTCTAGTATTACTATTTGCTAACCCCTTTGCCTAAGACCTAAAAGTTTTATGATTGTAGAGACGTGAATCTTCACATCTCTACAATTAAAATCTTTTGGGTATTAAATCGTTCTGATGTAAGTTACCCTTGTTGGCTAAGGGTTCCTAAAATATAAACGGTTGGATGTTATTGCTAGCCATGAAAACTGCTACTCCAGCCAAAGAGGAGAGAAATGTTTGATTTCGATGCTACTTTGCCATTAATGGCATTGCAGTTCCTGTTGTTAGCAGCTTTGTTGAATGTAATTTTCTATAAGCCACTGACCAAGGTGCTGGACGATCGCGATAATTACATCCGAACGAATACCCTTGAAGCCAAAGAACGCTTGGCTAAAGCCGAACGCTTAACCCAGGAATACGAGCAGCAGCTAGCAGACGCTCGCAGGCAGTCGCAAGCTACTATCGAATCTGCTCAGTTGGAAGCTAAGAAAATTACTGCCCAAAAAATCGCTGAGGCGCAACAGGAAGCTCAACAAGAAAGAGAACGCGCTGCTATTGAAATAGAGCAACAAAAACAACGAGCTTTTAGCGAGTTAGAACAACAAGTTGATGCTCTAAGCAGACAAATTCTAGAAAAACTATTAGGGCCGACTCTCGCTAGATAAGCGACAGTATAGGTTCTGTGAAAGCATACGCGCAAATGGGCACTTCACCCACAGCGCTTAATTAAGTGTCAGCAAAAGGCACTTTTTTCCTTCGGGAAGTTAAGCCACTTAATTTGCCTTCGGGGTTAAGTAACTTTATTTCCCTGCGGCATTAAGTAACTTTATTTCCCTGCGGGAAAATACAACGTATTAGCAAGCAGCGCACTTGTAGATGGGTAACATGGGCACATTCTTATTACTTGCCACAGAACACTCTGAATTAGCAGAAGGCGCAGCAGAAGGTGGTTTCGGTCTAAACCTAGACATACTAGAAACCAATCTCATTAACCTAGCGATTCTGATTGGCATATTATTCTACTTCGGACGTAAAGTTTTAAGCAATATCCTGAACGAGCGACGGTCAAAAATTGAAACCGCAGTTCGGGAAGCAGAAAAACGCCAAAAAGAGGCGCAAACAGCTTTATCTCAGGCGCAAGAGCAGTTAACTCAAGCTCAGGCAGAAGCACAACGCATCCGCCAAGCTGCCGAAGAAAGCGCTCAAGCTGCGAAAGACGCTGTATTGGCAAAAGCAGCACAAGATGTGGAACGCTTAAAACAAACAGCAGCAGCAGATTTGAATACAGAAAGAGAGCGAGCGCTAGCCGAATTACGGCAGCGTGTAGCTGCATTGGCATTGCAAAAAGTCGAGTCAGAACTGCGGGCTGGTATTGCTGACGATGTTCAACAAACAATAATTGACCGCAGTATCGCGCAGGTGGGAGGACGCTGATGAAAAGTAATGTAGAAACAGCCGAAGTCGCCCAACCTTACGCCCAGGCTTTGATGTCAATTGCTAAATCCCAGAATCTGACAGAAGAATTTGGTGAAGATGCGCGGGCTTTGTTGAATTTGTTGAAAAATTCAGCACCACTGCAAAACTTAATTGACAACCCGTTTATTAAGCCGGATCAGAAAAAAGCAGTCATTACTCAAATCTTGGGTGATGGCGCAAATCCCTACTTACGCAAATTTTTGCAGCTGCTAGTAGACAAGCGGCGGATTTTCTTCTTGGAGCAGATTTTACAGCAGTATTTAACGTTGTTGCGCGAGCTGAATCAAACCGTATTAGCGGAAGTAACTTCAGCCGTTCCCCTCACAGAAGCTCAACAACAAGCTGTAAAAGAAAAGGTTCTTTCCATCACTAATGCTCGCCAAGTAGAACTGGAAATCAACACCGACCGCGACTTAATTGGTGGTTTGATCATTAAAGTCGGCTCGCAGGTAATTGACGCTAGTTTACGAGGTCAGTTGCGCCGCCTTTCTTTGCGCTTAAGCAGTTCATAGAAATTCAGTAGTTTCGGTGAACCGATTACTCTGTTCCGTCTCCCAAAAAAAAAGTTAGACACATGAGCATTTCAATCAGACCTGACGAAATTAGTAGCATTATTCAACAGCAAATCGAGCAATACGACCAAGATGTCAAAGTTGCTAACGTCGGTACCGTGCTGCAAGTCGGTGACGGTATTGCCCGGATCTATGGTCTGGAAAAGGCTATGGCTGGGGAGCTATTAGAATTTGAAGACGGTACAGTTGGCATCGCCCAAAACTTAGAAGAAGACAACGTGGGTGCGGTGTTAATGGGTGAAGGTCGGGAAATTCAAGAAGGTAGCTCTGTTACCGCTACCGGCAGAATTGCCCAAGTACCCGTAGGGGAAGCCTTGATTGGACGAGTGGTTGACGCCTTAGGTCGTCCCATCGATGGTAAGGGAGATATCAAGTCTTCAGAAAGCCGTTTGATTGAATCTCCAGCACCTGGTATTATTGCTCGTCGTTCTGTACACGAACCGATGCAAACCGGGATTACAGCTATCGACTCCATGATTCCCATCGGTCGCGGTCAGCGCGAGTTAATCATTGGTGACCGTCAAACCGGAAAAACAGCGATCGCCATTGACACCATCATCAACCAAAAAGGTGAAGATGTAGTTTGTGTATACGTTGCTGTCGGTCAAAAAGCTTCCACCGTTGCTAACGTTGTTCAAACACTGCAAGATAAAGGCGCAATGGACTACACCGTAGTCGTCGCCGCTAACGCCAGTGACCCTGCAACCCTACAATTCCTCGCTCCCTACACCGGAGCCACCATTGCTGAGTACTTCATGTACAAAGGCAAAGCTACTCTCGTAATCTACGACGACCTTTCCAAGCAAGCCCAAGCTTATCGCCAAATGTCCTTGCTGCTACGTCGTCCACCAGGACGGGAAGCTTACCCCGGAGACGTATTCTACATTCACTCTCGCTTGTTAGAAAGAGCAGCGAAACTGAGTGATGAATTGGGTAAAGGTAGCATGACTGCTCTACCCATCATCGAAACCCAAGCAGGTGACGTATCCGCATACATCCCCACCAACGTAATTTCCATTACCGACGGTCAGATATTCTTGTCTTCTGACTTGTTCAACGCTGGTATCCGTCCGGCTGTAAACCCCGGTATCTCCGTATCCCGTGTAGGTTCTGCGGCACAAACCAAGGCAATGAAAAAAGTTGCCGGTAAGATTAAATTGGAACTAGCGCAATTTGACGACCTGCAAGCCTTCGCGCAATTTGCTTCTGACTTAGATAAAGCTACCCAAGACCAGTTGGCACGCGGTCAGCGCTTACGGGAACTCCTGAAGCAGCCCCAAAATGACCCACTGTCTGTATACGAGCAAGTAGCAGTTCTCTATGCGGGTATCAACGGTTATTTAGATGATATCCCAGTAGAAAAAGTTACCAGCTTTACCAGAGGTCTCCGCGATTACTTAAAGACAGGCAAACCTCAGTACGCTGAAGCAGTGAAATCTTCTAAAGCGCTAGGTGACTCTGAAGAAGCTGCTTTGAAGGAAGCGCTAACCGAATTCAAAAAGACCTTCAAGGCGACAGTGTAATTAGTCATTGGTCAACGGTCAAGAGTCAACAGTCAACAAACTCTGGACTCTTGACTTTGGACTATTGACTATTGACTATTGACTCAGAAACTCAAGAATATGCCTAATCTTAAAGCAATACGCGATCGCATTCAGTCGGTCAAAAACACCAAAAAAATCACAGAAGCCATGCGGCTGGTAGCGGCGGCGAGAGTACGCCGGGCGCAAGAGCAAGTATTAGCTACCCGTCCTTTTGCTGATAAACTAGCGCAAGTTTTATACGGTTTGCAAACCCGGCTGCGGTTTGAAGAAGCCAACTTACCCCTGTTGAAAAAGCGGGAAGTTAAAACAGTAGGGCTGTTGGTTATCGCAGGCGATCGCGGTTTGTGTGGCGGTTACAATAGTAACGTCATCCGTCGCGCTGAAAACCGCGTTAAGGAACTGCAAGCCGAAGGTATAGATTACAAATTTGTGTTGGTAGGACGCAAGTCAATCCAATACTTCCAACGTCGTAATCAACCTATTGATGCTACCTACAGCGGCCTAGAACAAATTCCTACCGCAGCCGAAGCTAACAAAATCGCTGACGAGTTGTTGTCTTTGTTCTTGTCGGAAAGTGTAGACCGGATTGAATTAATCTACACCCGATTTGTCTCCTTGGTTAGTTCTCGTCCAGTTGTCCAAACCTTGCTACCTTTAGATGCTCAAGGTTTAGAAGCAGCAGATGACGAAATCTTCCGACTGACAACCCGTGGCGGTCAATTTCAAGTAGAACGCCAAAAAGTTACTACTGAAGTTCGTCCTTTGTCTCGCGATATGATTTTTGAACAAGATCCAGTACAAATTCTGGATTCTTTGTTGCCTTTATATCTTAGCAACCAGCTATTACGGGCGTTGCAAGAATCAGCAGCTAGCGAACTAGCAGCACGGATGACTGCGATGAACAACGCCAGTGACAACGCCGGTGAATTGATCAGAACCCTATCTTTGTCTTACAACAAAGCTCGACAAGCTGCAATTACCCAAGAACTTCTAGAAGTTGTGGGTGGTGCGGAAGCGTTAACTTAGGGACTTGTCAATTGTTGATTTCTCATAAATAGCCAATTGCTAGTTGTTTTAGGTTAGCAGTTGGCTATTTTGAGTTTTAGGGTAAAGCTGTGTCTTGTAGATTTTGCGTGAAAGCTGTCATTGGTCATTGGTCATTGGTTATTTGTCAGCGATGTACTGAAGCTATGCCGAAGTGTTGTCATTTGTCATTGGACTATTGACTGTTGACTATTGACTATTGACTATTGACTGTTGACTGTTGACTATTGACTCCGGACAAATTTTTTTGTCTGCACACACAATTTAAAATCCGCGTATTATAATTGAAGAATGAACACAAGGGGCTTTCATGGTTTCGACAGGTTGGCGAACGCTGCTCTGTGATTCAGGTCGAGAGTGAGTCTCCTCTCGCAAATCAAAGGCTCAAAACAAAAGTAAATGCGAATAACATCGTAAAATTTGCTCGCCGGGAAGCTCTAGTAGCTGCCTAAACGCCTCTTATAGGTTCGAGCGTCTTTAGTCCGACTCCGTTAAGGGCTAGAGACCAACCCCAACGGATGCTCTAGCAAGTGTTCTCTGGTTGGCTTGCTAGCTAAGACTTAATCAGAGCATCCTACGTTCGGGATAATGAACGATTCCCGCCTTGAGGGTCAGATAGGCTAAACCTGTGAATGAGCGGGGGGTTAATACCCAGGCTGGACATGGGTTCGATTCCCATAAGCTCCATATTTACATAAACTCCATATCCACCTGATAATTTTATATCTAGGTGGATTTTGTTTTTGAAGTTATTTATATTCCAATACAGTTCAGTTAGTGCCAAAAACCTGTAAATGCGTAGGTTGGGCTTACCGTGTGTAAACCCAACAAACCCTCGGAAATGTTGGGTTTCGTTCCTCAACCCAACCTACTGGTCTGTCCCATTAATTTTGAGGGGTAAAAAACGAACCGCGAAGACGCGAAGTGCGCGAAGGAAGAGAAAAGAAGAAGAAACTTACCCTACATAATTAATGAGACAAAGCACTACTAGCGCGTCTAGTCTAATTTGTTGGGTTCAAAAAATGGAAATGCCATTATTGCGGAATAATATCATTAATCAACCAAACATTTTCAGGTTGCCGCGTTACTACAATTATTCTTAACTGAACCGTATTGATCTATATTCAAGTATTACTGGGTTTTAATTTACTTGGTGATTATACGGTTTTTTCCACTAGTAAGGATAGATTAAATTTAACTTAATAATTTAAAAAAACTGTATCTAAACTTGGGCAACAATACTAAGCTTCAAGAGTAGTTAATCAAATTAAGGTAATTATATGTCTAGCGACCAAACTGCTAAATCAATGGCATCACAAATTGCTCTATCATCCTCAAAAATGGCTTTAGGAGCATTTGAGAATTACATTAAAGAAAAACTTAATGAGAACACAGAGAGTCAGAAAAACACGAACTCGAAGCCCAAGGGAAATCTCAATGAACCCAAATCCTTCTAAAATTCTGCGGTTATTTGCTGAATTGCAGGATTGTTTATACCACGGGGACACCGTAAAAAACGCAATTACTCAGATATGCAGGCATACAAGAGACGAAAGTATTATTAAAACTTGCCAAGTTATTGCTGAAGTTTTAGAAATAGAGTTTGAGATTAATTTTGCTCAGGCTAACACCGATTGGCATTTTCAAGCAGTTCACACGTTGCAAAACCATCATAAATGGGTAATGCAAAAATATACAGAAATCGAAAAATGTATAAATAAGTATAATTCAAAGTGGTCAGATCCTTTATTGAAAATTATCGATACTCAATTAGCAAGACTATCGCAGTTAATCATACTTCTAGATAGAGAGCCTGATATCTGTGACAATCAAGGTAATGTAATACGTCCCAACGATTTAGTTGTGTACCCATGTAAAGATGAACAAGGTAGAGATTATGACCACTACGGTGTTGTAAGAGCTACTGCAAACGGTTACAGAGTTGCACACTTTTTTACAGGTAAGACGGTGAAACCGGAAGGGAAAATTGTCAGTGTAGGAATTGGATATGTTCATTTTACTGCCTACACACCAGACTGGTTGTTTAAAGAACGTCCTGAAAAAGAACATCCTCAAAAAGCTTCAGATATCGAAATAGAGGCGCGTATTCAGAAATCAAGAGAAAAAATCCTCTATGCAAAAGATTCTTTGTGGAATTTACTGCATTATAACTGCGAACATTGGGCTAGAGAAATGGTATATAACGAGCCGATTTCTACTCAATCTGAAAGGATAAAAGCAAGAACTTAAGGCTAAAAATTGAAAGTAGCAGAGATAAAAGGAGTGATCGCACTTACTCCCTTTGCATTGTTCCTGATGCTTAACGAACATTGAAGGAGTGTATAATCAGTATTCAAGCGGAGGAATAAAGCTTGAAATTGATATTAGTAGCGCCTGATTCATCATTAGCAGCAGCATTTCAAGAACATTTTTATTATTTGCCTAATGTTGAAATCGTTAATGACTACTTTGAGTGGTTACCGAACTATGACTGTTTAGTTAGCCCTGGTAATTCATTTGGGATGAGTGAGGCTGCTAGACAGATGGCGTTAGCCTACGATCATTTTCTTTACCCACCGAAGCATCTTAACTGTTTTGTTGCAGCTTCTAGACAACTTTTGATTTGGGAAGGAAGTTGTTAAGCCGCACATCAATATATTCTAGAGGGTATGGCAGTGCCATGCCCAACAATATTGGGGGTTTTGGCGTAAGTCCGGTTTGGATAGCGATCGCACTTGCTATTATCCAAATATCAGTTTTTTTCTGTTCGTATTCGCCATCAAAGCTTTTGGAGACGACTTCTCAGGCTAAGATAGGAACAGTACTTGCCTCTTCCCATAGGATATAACTTAAGCGTTCCCCTTTTTCTATAAAACGTTCTATTCCTAAGCTGAGAAATGCATCTGGTAGTCATGGCGGTTGTAATGGTGCATAATAAATGCCCATATCGACACCAAAAAACCAGTCAGCAAAGTCATTTTATGCTAAAGCTAAAATCTCTGCTAGTGAATTAGGGATGAGGTTTTGCAGTTCGTTATTCACTGGGGTGTCATCAGAGTGGGGAAGTTCTGCTGCGGATGGCAGACAGTCAAGGGGGTTGTACTGTACCATGACAGTCTTGAGTTAGAGTAGGTGGCTATATTTTAAGGTTAAAATAATCAAGCTCCTGAGAATATGTACCTTTCAACAGTCACATTACGCCTGTCACAGATAACATTTATATATGAACGCTACACAAGAAAAACTAAAACATCAATTTGCACAGGCCTTGGTGGCTGCGTTTGGCGCTGATTATGCTGGAGTAGATCCGATTTTGGTGACTGCTAGCAATCCGAAGTTTGGAGATTATCAGGCGAATGTGGCTTTATCTTTGAGTAAAAGATTAGGAAAGCAACCAAGGCAAATTGCAACTGCGATCGCGGATAATCTAGATGTGTCAGAAATCTGCGAACCGCCAGAGATTGCTGGGCCTGGGTTTATCAATCTCAAGCTGAAACCCACATACTTGGAAGCACAAATCAATGCAATTCACGCAGATTCGCGCTTAGGTATTCCTACTGCAAAAACACCACAGCGCGAAATTGTTGATTTTTCTAGTCCGAATATTGCGAAGGAAATGCATGTTGGGCATCTACGTTCTACTATCATTGGTGATAGTATTGCCCGGATTTTGGAATTTCTCGGACATGATGTTTTGCGGTTAAATCATGTGGGTGATTGGGGTACTCAATTTGGGATGTTAATCGCCTATCTCAGAGAAGTTTACCCCGAAGCTTTAACTACTGCAAATGCTTTAGATATTGGCGATTTAGTTAGCTTTTACCGCAAAGCTAAACAACGCTTTGATGCAGATGAAGCATTTCAAGAAACTGCCAGACAAGAAGTTGTCAAATTACAAGCTGGTGCGGAAGATACAATCCATGCTTGGAAATTGCTGTGCGCACAATCAAGACATGAATTTCAAGTAATTTATGATTTACTCGATGTTGATGTCAAAGAACGTGGCGAATCTTTTTATAATCCTTTATTACCAGGAATTGTTGAAGATTTAGAAAAATCTGGATTACTGGTAGAAAACCAAGGCGCAAAATGTGTATTTGTCGAAGGATTTACCAACAGAGAAGGTGAACCTTTACCATTGATTGTCCAAAAATCTGATGGTGGTTATAACTACGCGACAACAGATTTAGCCGCCTTACGTTACCGGATTCAAAAAGATGAAGCGAAGCGGATAATTTATGTCACAGATGCTGGACAATCAAACCACTTTTCCCAATTTTTTCAAGTAGCACGTAAAGCCGGATGGATTCCCGATGATGTGGAATTAATTCATGTTCCTTTTGGTTTGGTGCTAGGGGAAGATGGGAAGAAATTTAAAACTCGTTCTGGAGATACTGTTAGGTTACGGGATTTGTTAGATGAAGCAATTTCTCGGACTCGGACAGATTTAGAAGCGAGATTAAAGGAAGAACAACGGGAAGAAACTGAAGAGTTTATTAATAATGTTGCTGAGGTAATTGGAATTAGTGCAGTTAAATATGCTGACTTAAGCCAAAATCGCACCAGTAACTACATTTTTAGTTACGACAAAATGCTGGATCTCAAAGGTAATACGGCTCCTTATATGCTGTATGCTTATGCAAGGGTTCAAGGAATTAGTCGTAAGGGTGAGATTAACTTTGAAGAGTTGGGAAATAATGCCAAAGTTATTTTAGAACATGAAACAGAATTAGCATTGGCAAAATATTTATTGCAACTCGATGAAGTGATTAATACTGTAGAACAAGACTTAATGCCGAATCGGTTGTGTGAGTATTTGTATGAACTGAGTAAAAAGTTTAATCAGTTTTACGATCGCAATCAAGGGGTTCAGGTTTTGGGTGCAGAGGAACCTTGGCGAACATCGCGGTTAGTTCTGTGCAATTTAACGGCGAGAACGTTAAAGTTAGGTTTATCACTGTTGGGAATTCAGGTGTTAGAAAGAATTTAGTTAAGTCAACAGTCAATAGTCAACAGTCAACAGTCAACAGTCACCAGTATTATATTTTGAGCTTTGGTGACAGGTATTGTCTTGTTGTACTAGGGTTTTGTGTTTGATTGATTGAAAACTCAATTTATATTTTTAGAAAAAAGTTCTACATAAATATGTGGAACTTTTTTCTTGTTTATTGAAGAAATTTTTCGTAATACTAATTTCAATAATATTGGCGATACATTAATACAGCATATTTCAGGTAAATGAGGTACGCGCTTGGGGGCATGGCAGTGCCAGTGCCCCTACAATTTGGGATAATTTATTGTTTGGATTTCCCTAGAAATGAGGTTTAATTTAATGACTAGTCTGAAAGTTATATCAGAATATCAATGTTTTGGTGGTAAAGTCGGCTTTTATTCCCACGCCTCGTCAACTTGTAATGGAGAAATGCGCTTTGCTGTTTATCAACCACCGCAAGCTAGTCAAAAACCTGTACCAGTTCTTTATTTTCTCTCTGGTTTAACTTGTACGGAAGAGAATTTTATGATGAAGGCTGGGGCGCAACGTTACGCGGCAGAGTATGGTTTAATGCTAGTTGCACCAGATACTAGTCCTCGCAATACGGGGATTGTTGGGGAGGATGATGACTGGGATTTTGGTACGGGTGCGGGTTTTTATGTGGATGCGACAACAGAACCTTGGAAATCGCATTATCAAATGTATAGTTATGTTGTGCAAGAATTACCTGCTTTAATTAATGCTAACTTTCCTACCCAGCCAGAAAAACAAGGTATTTTTGGTCATTCAATGGGTGGACATGGGGCGCTTGTTTGTGCAATGCGTAATCCTCACCTGTATAAATCTGTCTCTGCTTTTGCACCGATTACCGCACCTATGCGTTGTCCTTGGGGTGAAAAAGCATTTAGTCGTTATTTAGGAATTAATCAAGAAGCTTGGCATAGCTATGATGCTAGCGAATTAGTGAAACAAGTAGGTTATCACAGTTCTATTTTGATTGACCAAGGGACTGCGGATAAATTTTTAACATCACAATTATTACCAGATGTGTTTGCGCAAGTTTGTGCAGAAGTAAAACAGCCTTTAAATTTACGCTATCAACAAGACTACGACCATAGTTATTATTTTATTGCTAGTTTTATGGGCGATCATATTCGTCATCATGCGATCGCTTTGGGATAATTAGTCATTAGAGACGCGATTCATCGCGTCTGTACAATTGTCATTTGTCAATAGTCAACAGTGTTTCTGCGGATGAATCTGCAATTGTGATTGCTTGTTACGTTATTTTAAATAATGTGAATAAGATGTTTTTTTATTTAAAATAACGTGATTGAAATTGATGTAAAAAATCCGGAAAAGCAGAGATAATTCTTAAAAGGTAGACAAAAGCAACACCACCCATTTGGCTCAGGTTTGATATTGATAAACTGCTCCGACTTCAAGAAATAATTTAAAAAAGAAGATTCGGTTGTCATTAACTTGCAGCGCAATTGTTTGGAAAGAAAAAGTTAACTGAAAGAAAAAAAAGTAACAGAGAGTTTAAAGTTGTATGGCGAATAATAGTGTAATGACCGCAGCGCTAAGGTTGAGCGAAAAATTGCCTTTTGTGCTTAAACGTTTGGCAGATTTGGCTTATAACTATTGGTGGAGTTGGAGTAGCGATCGCATTGCTTTATTCCAAAGTATCGATCCCCAAGAATGGGAACGCTGCGGACATAATCCAGTGGCGATTTTAGAGTCTGCAAGTTGCGAACGTCTCAGCCAATTAGCAGAAGATCCTTTGTATCTGAAGCAAGTATCTGCTTTAGCGCGTGAGTTCGACCGATATATGCAACAAAAAGATACTTGGGTAAGTGGTGTTGCACCACAATTAACGAAAGAACACCCAGTAGCTTATTTTTGCGCAGAGTTTGGTATTCATGAATCCTTACCAGTTTACTCAGGCGGTTTGGGAATTCTCGCCGGGGATCACCTGAAATCATCCTCTGATTTGGGTGTACCAATGGTGGGTATAGGCTTGTTATATCGCCAAGGTTACTTTCGCCAACGCTTAAACCGTAATGGTTGGCAAGAAGATTACTATATTGACAACCCTTTTCTACATATGCCAATTGAGTTAATTAAAACTCAAACAGGCGAACCGTTAACTATTCAATTAGAAGTGCGTCAACGGACTGTCAAAGTGCAAATTTGGCAGGTACAAGTCGGGCGAGTCACATTATATTTACTAGATAGCGATCGCGAAGACAACGATCCCATCGATCGTTGGTTGACTGGACACCTTTATGGCGGTAACTTAGAAACCCGCATCGCCCAAGAAGTTGTCTTAGGAATTGGCGGTGTACGCGCCTTAGAAGCTTTGGGAATTCAACCGGCTGTCTATCACCTCAACGAAGGACACGCGGCTTTCTGTACGTTAGAAGTTGCTCGGTTAGAAATCGAACGTACTGGTAAATCATTTTATGATGTTGAAGCCACAGTTCGCGATCGCTGTGTCTTCACCACCCATACACCAGTTCCGGCTGGACATGATGTTTTCTCACCCGATTTAATCGATTCTTTCTTTGCCCATTACTGGACGCAATTGCGCCTGTCTCGCGAACAATTTTTAGCCTTAGGTGCAAGAAGATTGGGCGATCCCTGGGAACCATTCGGGATGACTGTTTTAGCTTTGCGGATGACTCGCGCTTGCAATGGTGTGAGTGAATTACACGGTCAGGTTTCTCGTAAAATGTGGACAGTTCTCTATCCGCGAGTTTCTGAAGATCAAGTCCCCATTGGTTACATTACTAATGGCGTTCACGCACCCACTTGGACTGCGCCTTTGTTAGGTGATTTATATAATCAGTATTTAGGAGAAAATTGGCATACCCAAGCCATGAAGCCCGAAATGTGGGCGAAGGTTGACACAATTCCTGATGAAGAACTTTGGTGGAGACATCGAGTATTAAAAGAAAGGCTGATAGCTTATACCCGTTATAAAGTCAAAAAAGCTAGAGAACAACGGGGTGAGAGTTACGAATCTATTCAAGCTACTGAGACTTTACTCGATCCCGATGTCTTGACTATTGGCTTTGCGCGACGTTTTAGCCCTTACAAACGGGGAGATTTAATTTTACGCGATGCTGAACGGGCATTAAAGATTTTTGGTAATGCTAACCATCCCGTACAAATTATCTTTGCAGGTAAAGCCCACCCAGCAGATGAAGAAGGTAAACGGATTATCCAAAGATTAATGGAATGGTGTCACCACGGAGAAATTAGAAACCGCGTTGCCTTTATTGAAGATTACGATATTTACACCGGACAAAAACTGGTGCAAGGTGTAGATGTGTGGCTGAATAATCCCCGTCGCCCCCTAGAAGCTTCTGGTACTAGTGGACAAAAAGTTTGCTTTAATGGTGGTTTGAATTGCAGCGTCCTTGATGGCTGGTGGTGCGAAGGCTATCAAGCTGATAGTAATGGTAAAGGTATCAACGGTTGGGCAATTGGTGAAGATGCCCACACTAGCGATCAAGAATTACAGGATCGCATAGATTCGCGATCGCTTTATCAACTCCTAGAAGAAGAAATCGTACCTCTATATTACGATCGCAATCCTCAAGGTGTTTCCCCCCGTTGGGTGCAAATGATGAAAGCATCCATCAAAACCAATTGTCCCCTATTCAACACCGACAGAATGATTGCAGACTACGTTTCACAGGTGTACGTACCAGAAATTGCAACCCGTGTAGAACCAATTTTGGCGAAAGTTCTCGTTTAGAAAGTTTTGCTTGATTGAGTTTTGGTTTCATGGTTAAACAAAGGGGTGGTTTATCTACCCCTTTTTTTATTGCGCTTTGCTTGTCATTTGTCATTTGTTATTATTTTTATATATAGATTTAGTCAGATTTTATTTGCAATTATTATCAAAAATTAATGCAGGCAATAATTCTTATTTTTATTATTTTGGGACTAATTGTAACTACTATTCTTATCAGTCCCATACTGACGAAACAGCGCCGAAATCGGATTAAACATCGTTCTTTTCCGCCTCTTTGGCAAGCAACAATTGAAAATAATCTGCCGATTTATCTGCATCTCACAACCGATGAAAGAAGACGGTTGCAAGGTCATATTCAAGTCTTTTTAAAAGAGAAACAATTTATTGGCTGTCAAGGATTGCAGGTAACGGTAGAAATGAAATTAACAATTGCTGCCTTTGCCTGTTTACTATTATTAAATGAAAGAGCAGAATATTTTCCTAAATTGCGTTCGATTTTGATTTATCCCAGTACTTATGTGGTAACTGAAACCATTGCTACTGGCAGTTATTTTATTTCCGAAAAGCGGATAGCTAAGTTGGGTGAATCATGGACTCGCGATCAATTAATTTTATCTTGGGAACAGGTGCAACAAGATATGCGCAATTGGGATGATGGGCGGAATGTGGTGTTACATGAATTTGCCCATCAATTAGATCAAGAAGATGGTAAAGCTGAAGGCGTACCAATTTTACCGAGGAAATCAGATTATGCAATTTGGGCGCAGGTGATGACAGCAGAATATCAGCAGCTTTGTCATGATGTAGATAATGGTTTGCATACAGTTCTTGATAGTTATGGTGCAACAAATCCCGCAGAATTTTTTGCAGTAGCTACAGAAACTTTCTTTGAGAAACCACGGGAATTATTACAGCAGCATCCAGCATTGTATGAGTTGTTGCAAGGCTATTATCAGGTGAATCCTCAATTATGGGTAGTCTAGTTTAAATCATGTTTGCGGTACATCAATATTGTAGGGGCATGGCAATCCCGGATTTCTCACCACACCTCGAATGGAGGAGTAATGAGTAATGAGTAGTGAGTAAGGAGTAATTAGTAATGAGTAAGAATGCGCCTGTTGCTCTCTTACTTATTACTTATTACTCATTACTTATTACTCATCATCAAACGCTTCATAAGCTTGTGAGAAATGCGGGCAATGCCTATTGGTGTCAACTTAATGCGAAACCCGCTTACCGCAAGGAACTGAAGTTCCTTGCTAATAGTAAAAGTCATCTCAAGATGACTAAATATCCTTAAAATCTTGAGTCTACTTTAGTAGACTTGGGCTATTAGCCTGAGAATTCATTCTCAGGCGGGCGACAAAGCTAAGAGTGAGGCTATTTTTAGCTTAAGTTGACACTTATTGGCATTGCCATGCCCCTACAATTTTTCCCATTCTTTTTGCAACTTGGTATGCAATTTAGCATAATTCTTAATCATTTCTCTAGGTGGTGGTGCGGTGACTACTAGCGACATATTCCTAAAACAGTGAGTATAATCGATGACTATAGTTTTCTGGCTTAGAGGATTGATTAATGGATAAGTCAATTATTCAATTGGTTGACGAACTACCAGCTGACAATATTACTGTCAAGGTATTGAAGGCTCTAGATTATGTAGCTCCAGGTCAGTGGAATAATTTGGTGGGGTTTGATAATAATATCCGTGCAATTACGGGGGAGAGTGACGCTAAAGTTATTCAAAAAATTCGCGATCGCGCTGTCTCTCTCTATCACGATCCTCAAAATGGCTATCAAACAGCCATTAAACTTTATCAAACTATCGATA
The DNA here is from genome assembly GCF_963889195.1 of Calothrix sp. FACHB-168. Classification (NCBI taxonomy): domain Bacteria; kingdom Bacillati; phylum Cyanobacteriota; class Cyanophyceae; order Nostocales; family Calotrichaceae; genus Calothrix; species Calothrix sp. FACHB-168. The sequence goes on along the minus strand of NZ_CAWPNJ010000037.1, from coordinate 54,030 downwards.
AAGCCGACACAGCTATGGCTACAGCAGCTTTAGCTAATAAAATTGGCGAAAAAATTGGTTTTCTCAATTTTTTAAGTAACATCACTCCCAAAGCAGATTTAACTCAAACTATAGATTTAGTTTTAAAAATTGCGGTGGAAATCATCGCTTTCTCTAAACTTAATGGACTTCCGAGTCCTAATCCTCAAGCATTTGCGGCTACTTTAAGTGAAAACTATAAAGACGCATCCTTAACCCGGATGGTAGCTTTAGTTTGTCTAGATGGACTTTTACCTTTAGGCCCTGATTTCCTCACTAAGATTCATACTATTATTAGCGGCACTGACGCTAATGTAGTAGCGCAAAATCCTGTATTTTCCGCCGTTAGCAACTCTTTACCAGGTAATAATGCGACAGAGAAATTTGGCTTTATTACTCAAGCATTTAACTCGGTTCAAGGTTGGATGAATGGCTTAGTCGCCAAGACTGGTGTAACTCCCCAATCTTTGTTTAGTCATTTAGGTAATTTCATCCAAGTGGCTGATGATAACTTAGATTTCGTCGCCGCATTCTTGGATCAAACTACCAACTACTACGAGCATACAGGTATTCAAACTGTAGCGCGGGCTGTGATTGTGCGATCGCATTCCTTAGTCAAAGCGGAACTAGCACAAGCACCTTCACCACCTGCGAGAGATGCTTCATCCCCTGCAAAATCTACTGCAAAATCTGCTAGTGGCGAATATGCAGTTAACAAAACTGTCGAAGTTTGGGATGAAGACGAAGAAGATTGGTATCAAGCCACAATCGAAAAAATCGACAACGATCAATTTTTTGTACATTATATGGGCTATGGATCATCCTACAACGAATGGGTAGGCGAAGATGAGATTCGGATTCGCGAACATGGCGAAGCCGATAAGAATGGATTTGCAGTCAATCAAAAAATCAAAGTCTGGGATGACGACGAAGAAGATTGGTATTCTGCCAAGATTGAGAAAATCCAAGGTAAACAATATTATGTGCATTACCTAGATTACGACTCTGATTATGATGAGTGGGTAGATTTGGAAGAAATTAGATAATTCGTAATTCGTAATTAAGAATTTGCTGAGAACCCCGACTGATTGAATCAGTCGGGGTTCTTTTTATCGATTCGTTAACTTTCAACTTACACCAAAGTAAATGTAGTAAATGTAGGTTGGGTTGAACGAAGTGAAACCCAACAAATCGCCGAAAATGTTGGGTTTTGTTCCTCAACCCAACCTACGCAGTTTAAGGTTTTTGACGCTAAGGGACTTCCAAGAAATAAATTATCCAATCTTGTGGGGTGGGCAGCGTTCGACTGAGCGCTCACGCCGAAGTCTTGCCCGCCTTTGACTATGGGCGGGCGAGACGCCCACCCCACAATAAATAGTTGTATATTTTTTTATTTGGAAGTCCCTAACTGAACGGTATTAGATTTTAGCAGCTTAAAAATATCGTCGTCAATGTTGTGTTGATTGCTTTCAATGTTGTGTTGATTGCTTCCAATGTTGTGTTGATTGCTTCCAATGTTGTGTTGATTGCTTCCAATGTTGTGTTGATTGGCTTCAATGTTGTGTTGATTGCAATCAAAGTTGTATTGATTGCAATCAATGTTGTGTTGATTGTAATCAAAGTTGTGTTGATTGGCTTCAATATGAATAGGACTTACGCACAACAGAGCTAAAGTAGCGGTAATTTATGAATTACTACTATGCAAGAGTCAGGTTTTCGGTTACATTTTGCGTAAGTCTCAATCGAGTTATGATGAATTAGTTAAATCTAAACTCATTTGGTGATATTTAGAAAGAGTAGGACGGTGACCGACACTGATAAAAGTTGTATGTGTATCTACTAGATATTGATAGAGATTTCCTTCGTTTTCTATATCTAAAGCGCTAGTAGCTTCATCTAAAATCACATACTTTGGCTTGTTAATCATCAAGCGAGCAAAAGCAATACGCTGTTGTTCTCCTAGAGATAGCACATCAGACCAATCTTTTTCCACATCCAATCCGCCAAATCTTTCCACTAAATTGGGTAAATTGACCTGCTGTAATATATGATAGATTTCATCATCAGTAATATCTACAGTAAGTTGAGGATAGATTAACTGATTGCGGAGATTACCCAAAACCATATAAGGGCGTTGCGGTAAGAAAAGAATTTCTTCTAGTTTTGGTCGAATAATCGTACCTTTACCAGAATGCCATAATCCGGCGATCGCTCTTAATAAAGAACTTTTTCCACAGCCACTAGTACCTTTAATTAAAAGTCCTTGTCCTGGTTTTAACGTAAATGAAATATCCTCAAATAAAACTCTCTGATAGTTTGGCGTATACAAAGTTAAATTTTGAATAGCTAAACAGTTATCTTCTACAGTATTAACTATAGTATCAAAATTTTTATACTGCCTTACCCGGTGCTGAATTTCTGTTTCTGGCTGTTCCAAGCAACTATAAAATTCAAATAAACGCTCAATTCCTGCACCCAAACCAGTCAAACTTTCAAACCTTCTCACAAGAACATACAAAGCTCCGTTAAGAGCCATAAATGCTCCTGCTGCTTCTGTAATTTTTCCTACTTCTAATTCCCCTGCTAAAACATTGGGAGCTAGAACCAATGCGGGTAGAATTGGGGGAATAATATCATAAGCTCTCATGAAAGCACCGAAATATACTTGTTGCCACATTATCCAATTTTGGAAGTTATTAAATACTCGCTTAAATAAGGATTGGAGCAAGTTTATTTCCTGTGCTTCTCCGCGATAAAAAGCTACTGATTCAGCATTCTCTCGCAGACGAACTAACCCGAAGCGAAAATCACCTTCTTTTTTCTGCTGCTCGACATTAATGTTAACTAGTCTTTTCCCAAAGAAACCAATTGATATGAGAGTACCAGCACCAGCATAAATAATTAAGAAAATCATCAGAGTAGGTGAAATACTCCAGAGAACTCCACTAAAAGCAACAACTTGTAAACAAGTATTAAAAAGATCCAAAAATATAGAAATTGAAACTTCAGTGAAACCTTGAATATCTTCAGCTATGCGCTGATCTGGGTTATCAATTTCTTTTTTTAAAGTATTGATTTCATAAAAAGAACGTTTATTTAAATATTTCTCGATGAAATGATTAGTTAACCACAATCGCCAAGCTAGAATCGGTTTAAACCGGACATAAGTGTACCAAACTCTCACTACGGCTAAGGAAATTCGCAAGCCTATAAATATGCCTATACTTGTCCAAAACCTCTGAGTATCTTTATCTGCTAAAGCAGAAACAAAATTACCTTGCTGATTGTTAGCAACAACATTAATTTGTGTAGTTAATTGCAACAATGCCAAAAGCATAAAAATTGAAAAGATTGCACCCCATTTTTCCTTACTAAACCAATAAAGTTGAGCAATCGCCCAAAATTTATGAAAAAAATTCAATTTTTTATTTAGATACTTTTTTAGATTCATAAGCGCCAAATTATTTTTCATCATACAAAGTAAATTTAGATAAAATAAACAAGTGATTTTGTACTTGCAGGAAGTATAATGATGTATTAGGCTTAGTAGATAGCTGCACATGGTTGCGTAAACCAACCCTATGCAACTGTTACAGGTCTAGTACTGCAAGGCGGAATTCAAAATTCAGACAGAGTAAGCTTTATTTGATTTTGTAGATGCAGAGTGGCGAGCCAGCGCAGTCTTGGGGGTTTATAATCTGTTTATTTACGCCATACTGTATTAGATAATTCGTATTGGGGACTTACAAAAAATAAATTACCCATATTCCGTAGTGCGAGCAGCGTTCGACTGAGCGCTCAGTCGAACGCTGCTCGCACTACAAATTGATTGGGTATTTAAAAAATTGGATGTCCCTTGAGCCGTTTAAAACAATGCTCCAACTCTTCCCAGATGCAATCCCTATTTTTGTCTTAGGAGTCAACGAATACCGAGTTTAAACGCTCTTGGAATTATTCAGGAATGAGGTGTCAAATCGGTGCGTTCTCGCACTCGCTCTAACATTGTGGCAGTTGATTGAGCAACTTTGGAAGTTCTCTGTTGCAAAGTACCTGCACCCGCAACACTGCTCGCTACAGCCACGTTATTCAGTAAAAAATCACAGCTTGTTGTCTTTTTTACCATCTTTGTTAAAAATTATTCAATTAAATAGAGCTTGTAAATTCAGCTAGTGAAAATTTTTGCAGTTAGACAAAGATATACTTACGTGTTTATTATTTCTTAATTTTTGAATTAAATCAAATTTATTTTTTATATAAATACTGATAGTTTATATAATGACTTACTTATGATCAAGCAAATATATGGTGAAAGCTACGAAATATTGCTGAAATCTGGAAAGTAGACCTATCTTTTTCTACCATAAATTGTTGCATTCTTTATATTGTAAGCTTTCTAGACTATTTCGTCGCCCCGTCAGGGGAACAAAAGGGATAAGAGAGACAAGGGAGACAAGGAAGATATGTATTTGTGAATCATTTAGGATTGCTATATAGGATTCATATTTGATTTTCTCTGTTTCCTCTGTATCCTCTGCGGTTGAATTGGGCGTTAACTTCACCTATTTATAGGACAATACAGTTCAGTTAAGGATAAATTGTAGGTTGGGTTTACCTTGTGTCAATCCAACAAGCCTCCGGAAATGTTGGGTTACCCTGCGGGCACCTGTGTCAACTTAACGCGAAACCCTCATCCCGCAAGGAACTGAAGTTCCTTGCTAATAACCAAAGTCATCTAAAGATGACTAAATATCCTTAAAATCTTGAGTCTACTTCAGTAGACTTGGGCTATTAGCCTTGAGCGAAGTCGAAAGGCGGGCGACAAAGCTAAGACAGAGGCTATTTTTAGCTTAAGTTGACACCAATGCCCTGCGGGAAGCCCCTACTCTACCCTTCGGGAACCCTCTTCGAGGGAACGAGAACGCTCCGCGAACGGATCTACGTTCCTCAAACGCCACTCACCTCAAGCTGGGAAACCCATCCACGGCGGTGGCTCCCCAACCTACGCCCTTTGAAGATTTCTGATGCTAACTGAACTGTATTGATTGATATCAAAAAACGAACTATTTTTATATATCTTATTTTTATGTTTAAAATTCTCGTAATTGACGACGATAATTCAATTTTAATCCTCTTAAAACGCATTTTAGAAAAACAGGGTTATCAAGTAATAACTGCAACTAATGGAGAAGAAGGTATTAAAAAAGTACTTGCTTTTCATCCTGCGCTGATTATTTGTGATTGGATTATGCCTGGTTTAGATGGTTTGGAACTCTGTCAAAAAATTAAAACAGACCCCAAATTATCGACTATATTTTTTATATTATTAACTTCTTTAGATTCCGTTGCCGATCGCGTCAGGGGTTTAGATGCTGGTGCTGATGATTTTATCTCTAAACCCATTGAACAAAACGAATTACAAGCAAGAGTTAGAGCCGGATTGCGATTACATATCTTGAGCCGGGATTTACAAACCCAAAAGCAACTTCTAGAAGCAGAATTAGCCGAAGCCGCAGACTATGTGCGATCGCTTTTACCGCTTCCCATTACCGAACCTCTGCGCATCAATTACCGCTTTCTTCCCTCACGCCAACTCGGTGGCGATTGTTTTGATTTCTACTGGCTAGATAATGATTGTTTAGTAATTTACCTACTAGATACCGCAGGACATGGACTAAAAGCAACTCTCCCTTCTATTTCTGTGTTAAATTTTTTGCGATCGCACTCTATTGCTAATTTAAATTACTATCAACCAAGCCATGTGTTAAAAGCATTAAATGATACTTTTCAAATTAGTTATCAAAATGATAAATACTTTACTATTTGGTATGGCGTATATAATAAAGTTAAGCGTCAACTAATTTATGCTAGCGCCGGACATCCACCAGCAATCTTATTATCTGGCGAACAATTAAATCATGTTGACGTTGAACTTTTACGAACTCCAGGTATGCCAATTGGCATGTTTCCTGAAGCACAATATATTGATAATTTGTGCGAAATTAAAACAGGTAGCACTCTGTATATTTTTAGTGATGGTGCTTATGAAATCACCAAAACAGATGGCAAACTTTGGAATTTAGATGGATTTATTCAGCTACTCAGTAGCTTAAGGCATAACATTGAACCTCATCTAGAACAAGTCTTGAATTACTTAATGGCTTTGCATTCTCAAGATACTTTTGAAGACGATTTATCAATTATTGAAATTCAATTTGATTAATTAAGTTCTGGAAAGTACAGCTTGATGAAATTCATCTTGACTGGCAAATATTTCAAATACTTTATCCATACTAGTTAATTCAAATAAAATTCTTACTTGTTCGTTAATCGAGCAAAGTACAAGTTGTCTATTTGCTGCTCTCAAAGTTTTGAAAGCTAACACTAAAGCTCCCAAACCAGAACTATCCATAAAAGTTACATCTTGAAAATCAACTAACACAATTTTTGCGCCTTTTTCGATTAATTCATTCAGTCGTTGACGCAAATCTTGAGATGTCGCTGAATTGATAATTCCTTTGAGATGAATAATTTGTACTTCTGATTGTGTCATGATTTCTATCCTGATTTTCTAAAAAAGCTTATACTTCGTTGAATTTTAGTATTATATATCACACATATTTTATTTAATAAACTCCCAAGCTAGAGAAGTTCATAAATCACTAACACTCAATGATGTATTGTAAATTATGAACGATCGATCTCAATAAAATCTGAATCTATAATTACCGATTCTTAACTAATTCATCAGTTTTCCTTCATCTAAAGGGCAATCTGGAGTGAGTCAGCTAGCAGTTAGGACTCAAATTAGTAACTTTAAACTAAACTTTGTGCTAACTCCTCAATCATCAAATCTGCCTTTAGCTTTAGCTACATCCTCCCATAGGCTTACTTAGAACAATGATCTGTCAACTCCCATAGAGGATCAACAAAATAAGCAGCACTAATTCCAGAAAAAGCCTCTGATTCTCAGACTTCCCCAATCTCAGGAATTGTTTCACACTTTTGATAGAACTTGATTTACACAGGACTCACTTTAGCACGATAAAGTAGCCTGTCTCCTTGACGATAACCGATATAGCGCACCTTTACTCTCTCACCTGGTTGAAGATTTCCCTCCATCGATTGATGGAATTGAGGATCGTAAGGTAATTCTGCTCCCACAGATGCGATCGCTTCTATTCCCCATTCTTGTAAAAGCTTGTCTAAAGGCTTTTGCACCAAAGGTACTATTTTAATCGCTGCTAGCTGGGGATTTTCTGCCGCTTTGTGCGCTGCTGTCGGCCATTGCAATAACAATGATTCTAAATATTGTAAACTCTGCTGCTGAAACTCTTGTAGCAACCTCTCTCGCTGCTGTTGTAGCGCCAGCTGCGATCGCTCATATTCATTTTTTAACTCAGAAATTTTTTGTAATAATTCTTGCTCAGTATTACTTGGTACAGAATGCCGCTTTCTTTCCTGATTATCCTGATTTAAAACAATATCAGGAGCCAATTTAGAAAACCTCACCACTAATTCATCTAAACTAATTTGTAATACTTGCGACAGCTTTAAAAGTATATCTACGCGCATTTGCGCCACCTTACCCTGTCGCAAGCGCAAAATTTGCCGCTCAGAAACACCAGCAGCATGACTCAGCGCTTTAAAACTGGAAATACCCACTTGCTGCATTAAATTTTGCAACAAATGGGTGAAAGTGTCATTTGTCATTTGTCATTTTTCATTTGTCATTTGTCAGTAGGGGCGGGTTTAGGGACTTACAAAAATAAATTACCCATATTTCCGTAGTGCGAGCATCTTGCTCGCTGTTGTTCGCTCATCGTGCGAGACGCTCGCACTAAAAATTGATTGGGTATTTAAAAAATTGGATGTTCCTTATTTAGATCTTTGTGAATCAATGAGGATATCGGTGAACCCGCCCCGACAATTGTCATTTCTCCCCCTTCCCTTATCCCTCTTGTCCCCTCTACCCTATGCCCCATGCCCCATGCCCCATGCCCCTATTCTTCCAACAAACTTCTCAACATCCAAGCTGTTTTTTCATGTACTTGCATCCGTTGAGTTAGCAAGTCAGCAGTGGGTTCATCGTTGACTTCATCTACCACAGGAAAAATAGAACGTGCAGTTCTAACTACAGCTTCTTGTCCTTCCACGAGTAAGCGGATCATATCCTTGGCTTTGGGTACTCCTGGGGTTTCGGGAATGGAACTGAGTTTAGCATATTCGCTGTAGGTTCCTGGTGCAGGATAGCCTAGCGCTCTAATCCGTTCGGCAATTAAATCCACAGCTAAGGCTAATTCTGTATACTGGGTCTCAAACATCAAATGCAAGGTTTGGAACATTGGCCCGGTCACATTCCAATGGAAATTATGCGTTTTAAGATATAAGGTGTAGGTATCTGCTAATAACCGAGATAAGCCTTCAGCAATTTTCGCTCTGCTAGCATCATCAATACCGATATTCAAAGCTACAGTTTCTGGTGTGGATGGCATAATTTTCTCCTAATTGGTTATTTAATTTAGTTGTCTGTTGTATATTGTTGCGTTTTTTTGCACTGAATCATTGACAATTTATCACGCTAGATGCATCTTGAGAACGCTACGGGGGGCTTTGCGAACTCTAGCTAAGATTGTTTCTTTGCCTAGACGTTGACAAGCTTCATAGCGATGGCAACCAGAAAAGCCATAATACCGTCCATCTACTTCTAGGACATCTATGGGTTCCTGTTGCCCAATCGCCCCAATCGATTCCATTAAGGCTTGTACTTTTTGCGGATCGTTTGTCCGGGGCAAAGGCCGCTTAATCTGATTCAGTGGAATTTCTTGGATTCTAACCATCAGGGTTTTCCTCTTTAATTCCCTTCGTTGACCATAAATAAATCATACTCGTTATGACTTTGTTTTGCAACAATTAGGGCAAAACTGGTAATGGTATCATTGGAGCGCTCATGCGACAAAACCACTACGTTAGAAAGCAATTGGACAATCTCCTCCCAAGCAACGCAGAGGGGCAAAATCAAGTTAGAAAGAAAAAGTCGTACTGGAATGCTTCCCGTACTCTACTGATAGCATTTTGTTTATTAGGACTAACGGCGGCATCAAGTACCGGGAGCAAGACTAATGATGTGGTGTTGAGAATAGGGATTGTCCAAAGATTTGGGGAAGAACCCACAGCCAAACTACAATTGCAACCAACCAAAGGCGATCGCCTCAAGCTGAAATTTCAGACAGGTAACAAAGAACAAATTCTCATTACCCAGAACCCCGTTCAGGTGGAAACGGTAATGCAGCCTTTATCTGAAGCCAAAGTCAATGAGGTAGTCGTTTTAGGTACTTACCGCACCTTTGAAACTGCGGAAGACAGTGCCAAAAAATGGCGCGATCGCGGAATTGAGGTAGAAATAGCTCAACCAGAACGCTGGCAAATTTGGGCGAAACGAGATGTTTACAACACTCCGTTATTAAGAAGATTGTTATTGCAGAGTTTGCCAGAATCTAACCAAAATACCGCCTACCTAGATACCAAAGTTTTACCAAAAGTACCATTGGTGAGTTGGGTAATTAATGGTACGCGCTATAGTCGAAATAATGTCAGAATTAGCACTGATAAAAATTTGATTCGGGTGAATAAAACTGCTAAACCAGAAAATGCCCGTCTTTACGCCGGTCAGATGCAATTACAGCCAAATGCCTATGGCACATACAGTCTAGTTAATGAAGTACAATTAGAAACTTATTTGCGGGGGGTAGTACCTTACGAAATTGGCACAAATGCACCTACGGCGGCTGTAGAAGCGCAAGCGATACTTGCTCGCACTTATGTACTGCGGAATTTACGGAGATTTGCCATAGATGACTATCAGTTATGTGCTGATACTCATTGCCAAGTTTACTATGGACTCAATGGCGTAGCTCCGAGTACAGATAAAGCGATCGCAGCGACTAGAGGTATGGTATTAACTTATCAAAACCAGCTAGTAGATGCCCTTTATTCCTCTACTACTGGCGGTGTAACTGCTTCTTTTAGCGATATCTGGAATGGAGAAGATCGTCCCTATCTCAAACCAATAGTTGATGCGCCAATTAATATCTGGGACTTGTCTAGACAGAATTTAGCCGATGAGAAAAACTTTCAGCAATTTATTAATTTAGAAAAAGGCTTTAACGAAAGCGAATGGGATCTGTTTCGTTGGCGGAGGGAAACGAAGCTAGAAGATATTACCAAGGGCTTACAGAAATTTTTAACAGTGAAAAAAAGCCCCTATAGCAAATTTAAAACCATTCAAGCTATGTCCGTAACTAAGCGATCTGATAGCGGGCGGATTCTTGAACTAGCTGTGAAAACTGATATTGGCGTGTTTACCTTACACAAAGACGAAGTTCGCAGCGCCTTTGCAGCTCCCATCAGCACGCTATTTTACATCCAACCTCTAAACAAAGGTCAATCTAGTTTGTGGGGGTACGCCTTTGTGGGTGGAGGATTCGGACATGGAGTGGGTTTAAGTCAAACAGGGGCGCAAAATTTAGCCAAGCTCGGTTGGTCAAATCCACAAATTTTGCAATTCTATTATCCTGGGACTCAAATTAAAATTTTGAGCGACAAGATTCAGTTTTAATCGGGAGACTCAGGGAATTAGTAATTTTATTTGTACGTAGTAAGCACTTCAGTGCTGAGTCAATAAGGAGTGAAGTACCTACTACGAACTTCAAAGAATACACAGTAAAGGAAAATAATTATCCTTAACTGTGCTACTTTCTTTTTTGCACCATCAATAACTCTGTTCAGAAATTGAGAATTGAAGTGCCTAATTCTTAGTAGAGTTCTTCTTCTTTGTGGGTTTGGATGACTACGTCAGAAGTAGGATAAGCAACGCAAGTCAATACATATCCAGCTTCAATTTGATCGTCATCTAAGAAAGACTGGTCAGATTGGTCAACAGTACCCGATACGAGTTTACCTGCACAGGTAGAACAAGCACCAGCGCGGCAAGAGTAAGGCAAATCATAACCTTGTTCTTCAGCAGCGTCTAGAATATAAGTATCATCCGCAACTTCAATTTCGTTTTTTGTACCTTCAGCTTCGTTGATTAGTGTTACTTTGTAAGTTGCCATTTCCGTAATCCTCTCTTTTTGCGAACGGCAGTATAAGTTATCCTCAAGCAAAAGTAGGCAAAGCCCACGGCTGCTCTTATGGGATCGGCCGCTTGTTTAAATTTGCTTCAATTCTGATACTACGAGAAAAATTAAAATATGTAACTTGAATTTGTCCGCGATTAGTAATGAAATTTAGTTAGTTAATAGTAATAAGAATAACTTATGTAATTCCGGGCTTATTCTGCCTAGTATTGGTAAAACTTATACATAAGCTAAAAAAAATCAATGAATATTAATGTATGGTGAGGGGATAGGGGATAGGGGCTAGAACGGGGACAAGGAGGACAAGGGAGACAAGGAGGACAAGGAGGACAAAAAGCAGAGGAAGCAGAGGAAGCAAGGGTGCAGAGGCGGAAAATTATAGAAATACTCTCCCTCTGCTCCTCTGCATCTCTTCCCCCTCTGCTCACCACTTGCCCAATGCCCAATACCCCATGCCCCATGCCCCATGCCCAATCACAAATGACAGTGTTGCGATCGCAATATTTCCTACATAAAGTAGTAGGGTAGTAAGTGTCGCTAGTGGCATCTACAGCTTGAGCAGAGGGCTGTACAGTAAAAGCAATGAGCTTTGCCCATACAGAAAACATACAAACAGAACTAGGAACTGTCATGTATAATTCCGAGGCCTATTTAACAACAGCAAAAGTGCGGGTGGGGTTGGTTGGTACTGGATATGCGGCAAAGTTGCGGGCGGAAGCATTGCTGCAAGATGAGCGATCGCATTTAGTCGCGATCGCTGGGCATAAATTAGAAAATACCCAAGCCTTCGCCCAAGAGTATCAAGCTGAAGCTGTGAGTTCTTGGGAAGAGTTAGTAGGGCGAGAAGATATAGATTTAGTAGTTATTTCTACAATTAACCGCGATCATGGAGCGATCGCCCGTGCTGCGCTGACAAGTGGTAAACATGCGATCGTTGAATATCCCCTGGCTTTGGATGTAGTGGAAGCAGAAGAAATTATTGCTTTAGCGAAAGCTCAAAATAAACTCCTACATGTGGAACATATTGAACTTTTGGGTGGATTGCATCAAGCATTAAAGCAGCATATAGAAAAAGTAGGTGAAATTTTTTATGTCCGCTACAGTACGATTTCACCGATACATCCTGCACCCCGCAAATGGACTTATAATCATGAATTGTTCGGCTTTCCTTTCATCGGTGCGCTTTCACGATTACATCGTCTGACTGATTTATTTGGTGCAGTCTTCACTGTTAACTGTCATCAGCGATTTTGGCAAGTTGAACAAGACTACTATCAAGCTTGCTTTTGTATGACTCAACTTTGCTTTACTAGTGGACTGTTAGCACAGGTAGTATACGGTAAAGGTGAAACCCTGTGGCAACCAGAACGGAAGTTTGAAGTTCACGGACATGAAGGCGGTTTAGTGTTTGATGGCGATCGCGGATTTTTTATCCAAAATGGCGAATCAACACCCATAGAAGTCGGGACTCGTCGCGGTTTATTTGCGAAAGACACTACTATGGTGTTAGACCGAATCTTTGATGGTAAACCTCTCTATGTCACCCCAGAAGCTAGTTTATATACATTAAAGGTTGCCGAAGCGGCGAAAAGGGCGGCTGAAACAGGCTTAACTATATTTATGAAAGATATTTAACAGAGAAATCACAGTTGATGAAAACCGAAACGATTGTAATTTTATCCCAACGAGAAATAGACAAGATGCGCCGGGCAGGACATTTAGCCGCCCAACTCCTCAAGCATCTAGAACCAATGGTTAAGCCAGGGGTAACTACTCAGCAACTCAATGATGAAGCCGAACGTTGGACGCAGGCGCATGGTGCTAAAAGCGCACCACTGGGTTACAAAGGCTTTCCTAAATCGATTTGTACCAGCGTCAATGAGGTGATTTGTCACGGTATTCCTAATCCGAAACAAATTCTCAAGGATGGAGACATCATCAATATTGATGTTACGCCGATACTTGATGGTTATCACGGTGATACATCCAAAACATTTTTAGTCGGTAACCCTTCACCCAAGGCAAAAAAATTGGTAGAGGTAACCGAAGAATGTCTGCGCTTGGGTATTGCTGAGGTGAAACCAGGGGCGAAAATTGGCGATATTGGTGCAGCTATTCAAGAATATGCGGAAGCTCAAGGTTTTTCTGTAGTCCGTGACTTTGTTGGACATGGAATTAGCAATATTTTCCATACCGCACCAGATATCCCCCACTACGGTACGCGCGGTAAAGGTAAGCGTCTCCGTCCGGGGATGGTATTTACAATTGAGCCAATGATTAACGAAGGAACTTGGGAAGTAGAAGTTCTCAGCGATAAGTGGACTGCGGTGACACGCGATCGCAAACTTTCGGCGCAATTTGAACATACTATAGTTGTGACTGAAGATGGGGTAGAAATCCTTACCCAAGCAGAAGATAATTCGTAATACCCTACGGGAAGCCGCTTTGCGTCTACGTAATTCGTAATTAAAATTGCTCAATGCCCATCAAATCTAGATTTTGGTGGGTATTTTTATGATTTTGCGTAAGTTCTAATCAATTTAAATATGCAGCACATCAATATATTCTAGAGGGCATGGCATTGCCATGCCCCTACCATCTGTTGCATTGTTTTTTTAAATTGGTATGACTACAAAGAAATTGACACTCTCCTGCCTAAAGGCGAGGAGATTCTTGGTTCAACGAGTCCACTTAGATTAGATCCCTTGCGGTATTTAACCTAGAGGTGGTTCTCTCCCCAAGCGTTAACTTTCCGAGTGCCCCTCGGTAGTTGGATTACTCCAAAAATTTGTTTGTTTAAATTCTGTGCTGTTTAGTCCCCATGAAGATTTTACCTATTCCTGGGAAGGAACTAAAACTATGGAATAGAACCTCATATCTTCAATTGTCAAGGTGCAGATTACCGTTAGGTAGTTAGGTTTTTATACAGGTTAATTACCATGCCTGTTAAACTTGATTGTAGCAAAAAGTGGCTCTTGCGTAAACGCCTTAAACCGTTTTCATCCCTTGCCTAAAGTACGGAATACGGCGCGGTGTGCCTGTTCCTCAAGGGTTTTCAACGAGTATTATTATAATTCTAGAATCCAAAATCTAAAATCTAAAATCTAAAATCTAAAATTTATTACCGCTCCAATTTATTAGGAATACCTTCACAACCACCTGGGATAGTACCTCTGGTTTGTTCGCCACCCCAAGCGCAACAGTAATAACGTACTGCATCTGACATTCTTTGGGCGTTAGTAAAATCAGCATTTTCAATCACAGCACCAGTATGTTCTCCCGTTTGATAATTTGGGGGTACAGTGCGACTGCGGGGTGATGCGTTTTCCACAGAACCATAAAATAAACGCACACCATTAAAATCAGCGTTGCAGAGTTTGGCATCATAGAGAATGGCGCGGGAAAGGTTGGCTTTGACTAAATCGCAACCACTGAGATCGGCGCGGACAAGATTAGCTTCGCTGATATCTGTCCACCGTAAGTCTGTACCCGCTAAGTCTGCACCAGCTAGCATTACGCCTAAATCGATCACACGTACACCTTCAATTCTATCTTCCGCATAACCGCCAACACCATTGAGGATAGCTCTTCCCAAACGGCGATCGCGTTTTAGAGGTGTGAGTAATTTAGAACGAGACAGAAACCGGAGAATTTTGGCTTTTCCGCTACCATCAACACTACTTAAAATTGCGGCTGTACGTCCTTCTGCAATTGATCTTTCTTGGGGCCAGTCTTCTAATAATCCTTCTTCATCTAATACTAAGTCAGAAATGCCTTGAAAATAGGAATCTATAGTTTGCTGTTGGGTAATAATATTTTGTTGCACTGTCAGCAGATTTTGCTGAATAGTCAAGTCTTTAGAAATAATATATTGTCGCCAAGCTACATAAACAGCGATGATGGCGATGAGAATTTGTCCTAAAGCGCCAAACCACTCCGCCAATGTTCCAGAAGCTTCCCAATTAACCTTACGTCCCCAAGCTAACAAGCGATCGCCTAAGCCTGAGAATTTGACTAAGCCAATAATTGCTACTACTAGCCCTAAAAAAGCGATCAATAGGGTTCTGTCTTGGGGTGAAAACCATTGCTTGATGGCGCTTTGCACCCAAGGTAGTAAGATTGCCACAGACAGCATTAAAGTCACAAGAGTACCAAAAATGCCAATGAGCTTGTTATTTACAGCTAGCCCGATGATGGTAATAGCGATCGCTAATAAGGTAATTAGCAAGGCTCTAGGCTTGACTGTAAACAAATTGCTTGTCTGTGGCTTAAACAAAGAACGAGCTTGCTGTAAAGCTGCTGTATTTTGCGGAGATTGCAAAGACGCGATCGCCGCTAAGGCTTGTTGTGTCGCCAAGTCATTTGGTGTCAGGTTATGCTCACCTGTACCACCATCAAAATCATCGGGTTGTAAGTCGTGTTCGCAAATGGGATCTGGGGTTGGTGAATTGTTGGAGTTGGATTCAATCGTCATTCTTTCTATTGTGCCCCAGCATTCTCAAATCACAGCTGTTTTATATTAACTGCTGCGGGGTAGGTTAGGGCAATATTAGTCAGCTAATTTGTAATATCCTTCGGGAAGCCACCTCCGGTGTCTACGTAATTCGTAATTCGTAATTCCTGACTTGTCCTGTGGCGACTCTGTTGCCAAAAATGGGGACTGATTTGCAGTAGAGAAAATTTTTAATTTCCAAATTCAGAAACTGTATTAGTACTTAAAATTTAGTTTATTTTGAATTAATTTAACTAAATCAAGCTGCATAATATTATTTATTATTATTATATATCTCTGTATTTATTCTATAAGTACAATTACATTTTTGCCTATAAATCGATGGTTAAAAAACTTGGATATTGCAAAAACTCAGAATATTTAGCCTTGATAAAGAAGAGATATTTTTTTGATGAATATCTTGCTTCTAACAAAATAAATATGCTATATTTTTTATATATAAATGCGAAAATTTCCATTTATAAAATAAAAACAATTTTTGATAAAAATCGTGTACTTTGATACGATATTTTGAGATAGACAAGTCCTAGCATCATAACTATGAGTTCTGTAGGTACAGCATGGTCTTACGGCGCTGCTTGATTGCCTCTAGCTTTATCACTTTCTCAACAGTTGGCTGTAGTGATTGGGCAAATTCAACGGCAAACAATACCAAGCAAGTTGTACAGGAAAGTAATGTTTCCCAACTGCTAATTAAAGCTAAATCTGCACCCACAGCAGAGGATTTTTTAAATCAAGCTAATAACCTGTTAGATAACCAACGCTATCAACAAGCGATCGCGACATACGATCAAGCGATCGCCCTCAACCCCAAAAAAGCTGAAGCTTGGATTAACAGAGGTAATGCTTTGACATCTTTACAGCGCTACAAAGAAGCGATCGCCTCCTACAATCAAGCAATTAACATCAAGCCAAACAAAGATATAACTTGGTTTAATAGCGGGAATGCGTTAACAGCTTTAAAAAGCTATAAAGAAGCGATTGCTGCATACGATCAAGCGATCGCTCTCAACCCCAAAAAAGCCGAAGCATGGATTAACCGAGGGATTGCGTTGACAAAACTGCAAAAATACCCAGAAGGATTACAATCCTACGATCAGGCGATCGCAATTAAACCAGATAAGCATGAAGCCTATTACAATAAGGCTTGTTCCTATGCTTTACAATCCAATGTAGAATTAGCAGTTACCAACCTAGAGAAAGCCATCAAGCTGGCTCCTGCTAAATATAAACAATTGGCGAAAACCGATCCAGATTTCCATAAAATACGTAGCGATAAAAGATTGCTAAGATTGATTCAGTAAATATATAAAATTGCTCTTTTTAGGATATCTCAATAAAATATATCAGTAGTAAGGGTACAACAATGTTGTACCCTTATCATGGTATGTATTAGGTTGGTTTGAAAGAAGTTAAACCCAACAATTATAATACTTTAATGTGTTGGGTTTCGTCCCTCAACCCTACCTACATTCGTATGATATTTTTTGTGAAATGGTATAAATCGTGGTGCGTTGTGCTACGCGACAACACACCCTACTGAGAATTTTTCAAAAATTACTTCGGTTGCATATAAAATAAGATATTGTTTCAACTAAGTAATAAATTAGGAATAAACATAACTATATTCAGCAATGTCAAAAGATTGCTATTGATTTTCTAGTAAGGACTAAAGTACGCACGATAAACCTTTAACTATTTACTCTGTTCAACTTATATATATTTAGATTATTTTCCCTAAAATATGAAAAAATTATTGATTACTGGTGCTAGTGGTTTTTTAGGATGGCATATTTGTCAATTAGCTAAAACAGAATGGGAAGTTTACGGTACTTATTTTTCCCATGCTCTAGAAATCCCTGATGTCAAGATGCAAAAAGTTAACTTGACAGAATTTCAAGAATTAAAAGATATATTTAATAATATTAATCCAACCGCAGTTATTCATACCGCAGCACTTTCTCAACCCAACTTTTGCCAAAATAATCCTGAAGAATCCTATCAAATTAATGTCACAGCATCATGTAACATAGCTGGACTTTGTGCAGATTATCAAATTCCTTGTGCATTTACATCAACAGATTTAGTTTTCAATGGCTTGAATGCTCCCTATAAAGAAACAGATACAGTATGTCCTGTAAATATTTATGGAGAGCAAAAAGTTCAAGCTGAATTAGATATGTTAGCAAGATATCCTCATACCGCAGTCTGTCGGATGCCATTAATGTTTGGTATGAGTACGCCAACTGCAAACAGCTTTATTCAACCTTTTATAGATACATTAAAATCAGGTAAAGAACTGAATTTATTTATCGATGAATTTCGTACACCAGCAAGTGGTACAACTGCTGCTAAAGGCTTATTATTAGCTTTAGAAAAAGTTCAAGGATTGATTCACTTAGGCGGTAAAGAAAGAATTTCTCGTTACGATTTTGGTCAGTTATTAGTAGAGGTATTTCAAATTAGCGAGGCGAAAATTAAAGGCTGTTATCAAAAAGATGTGAAAATGGCAGCACCAAGACCGGCTGATGTTTCTTTAGATAGTTCTCAAGCTTTTGCCTTCGGATATCAACCTTTATCTTTAAAAGAGGAATTAGCAGCATTAGTTAACAGACTATATTTTAGTTAAAAAATAGTGAATAGTGTGAATAAATTGAGGTAGCAGCCCACAAATTTTCGCTCCCACGCAGAGCATGGGAGCGAGGTAGGATCAGAGTTTAACGTTAGTTAAGTTGACACCAATGGGCAATGCCTTGCCTTCTAGAATATATTGATGTGCCGCAAAAACTATATAAATAAAATCACGCAAAGACAAAACCTTTACGTGATTGAGAGTTTGAAAACACGCCCTAGCCCCTAAACCCTATTTCGGGCTAACCTTGTCAATCACCTTAATTTGTCCATCATCCCCGACAGTCCAAACATCGTAGACACCAACCACATCACCATTAGCGTCAATATCTACGTTACCACTGGCTCCTTGGTAGTTAATAGTTTTACCTTCTTTCAGTAATTTTAACCCCTCACAAACATCGGTAACTTCTGTACCTGGCCCAGCAGAAACTTCTCGGATCTTACTGGCGATACCTACACCTGTATTTTCCTTAGCAGCTTGCGCAGCTAAAGCTAAAAGCGCGGCTGCGTCCCAAGCTTGAGGTGCGTATTCTCCAGGAGTACCACCTTTTTTTTCTTTCCACAGCTTGTTAAAACTTTCCAAAGCTTTACCATCAGAACCGGGTACTGTACCGATCGCGCCAGATAAAATGTATTTACCGTCACTACCTTTACCGACTTGTTCCGGGAAGGTAGGTGATTTTACCCCATCTGTGAGCAGAATTTGCACGCCTTTCGTCAAGCCTTGCTGATAAGCCGCTTTCAGGAACAAACTACCTGTTTCTGCATAAAGTACCGCCAATACAGCATCTGGTTTCCCTGCAAAAGCCGCACCAGCTTCGGTATCAAATGTCTGTGCTTTCGGGTCATAGCGGACTGGTTTATCTTTATTAACTATGGTTCCGCCTAATTTTTCAAAAGTTTCTACAAATGCTTTTTCAAAACCAACACCGTAGTCATTGTTAATCACTACAGTAGAAACGCGCTTAAATCCTTTTTTCTTAGCAAGTTGAGCTAAAGCTAGTGCTTGATAAGTATCTGGGGGAGCAGTCCGCGCCCAAAAGCCTTGAAAGTCACCTTTTTTCGCCTTTTCTGTAAATACAGGGCTAGTACTACCAGGAGAAACCAGCATCACTTTATTTGGTGTAGCTACGGAGATAGCCGCAGTAGAAACGCTACTAGCAAAAGAACCCACTACACCAGCCACCTTATCTAAAGTCGCTAGTTTAGTCATACCCGCAGCACCAGCTTTCGGATCTGTTTGATCGTCCACTGGAACTAAGGTTACAGGTTCACCATTAACACCACCACATGCATTAACTGTTTCCACTAACAAAGGAACCGAACCCACCATCTGCTGACCGATAGATGCTAAGTCACCAGTTGTAGGTAATAGAGAGCCTATTTTCAATCCCTTAGCGCTACTTGGTGCGGTAGTTGAGCTACCTGCTGGACTGGCGGAAGTTCCAGTGCTACCTGTGTTATTAGGGTTTGTCGCAGTTTCACTACAAGCCCCTAAAAATACGCCTGTTGCTAGGGTAGCCACACTCAAGGCTAAAGCAGTACGAATTCTGTGCATAAATACTTTCACTCCTCTATTCTTTAGGAGTCTGAAAGTAAGATTCTAACTATATTTTCAGGTTAGATAGCTTTAAACAGACTCCAAAGCCTAAATAATATCATCCTCCCGCAGATATAGACGTAGTTACGCCGACATTAATACCTATATCTGAAGACAGATTTTGATAGAGTGTGAATAGCTTTGATCACCAGTGGATGAATAAACTGATAAAATTAAGTTTTTTAACAGTTTCCGCAAGTCATCAAAAAGGTGGGTGGGTATTCACATTTCCGAATCTTGCAAGAAATTAAATATACATTTACTACAAATGATGAGCGTGATTCCCAAGGGCATAATTTATTTTTTGCCAGTCCCAGATTGGAGAATAGCAATTCAGTAATCGAAGCATTTTAATAGATGGTGAGCCAATTTTTAACAGGTTATTACTGAGATAATAAACCCTCAAATTGTTGCACCATCTACATAGGAAAAATTGGTTTTTATTTTTCTTTGAAAGCCATTAAATAACTTTATGCTGGCTTATGAGCAATAAAATATTTACTTAAGTAGTGGGTTTGCGTCTCAATATTTGCAAATCCTGCTGATTCTAAATGTGCTACCAAATTATCATTAATGTAATGCTTGTAGTAAGGTTCATGAAAGACCGTTTGAAAGTTGTGCATAATCACAGCCATTTCCGGAGAGTCATCTAATTGGATTGAATCACAGATAATAAACACTCCACCTGGTTTTGTCACTCGAAAACATTCTTTTATAACCGTCTGACGAACTGTTCCTGGTAACTCATGAAAGAGAAACACAGAAGTGACAGCATGAAAATAATTATCTACATAAGGGAGCTTTTCAGCATTGGCTTGTAAGAGTTGTGGTAATTCACCAGGAATTTGCGATAAAAGTTCATTTGTTTTACGCAAATAAGCTGGTGATAAATCAGTACCATATAATGATGCCTGAGGCAGGGAAGAGCGAATCATCTTCAGAGTCTGACCAGTTCCACAAGCTACATCTAATATGCGAACTTTGTGTGGTCTAACTGACTGAAAAACTTTTAAACCTTGCTGAAGAGGAGCAAGAACACGTCGGCGCATGGAGTCAGATGTTCCCCCAAACAAAAGCTCGACTTGCAAGTCATATAAATTAGCAGATATATCACTTAAATAGCCATCAGATTGATGATGGAAGTTCTGCAAGTAATAAGCAGGATATCCATCTGTCTCTATTCCTGGTGAAAAGTTTTGATATTTATTTGTTTGAACTCGCTCCCATATTTGAGGAAGATCAAGCCATACTATTGGATAAAAACGGAAAAAATCTTCCCAGCGATTATCAAACAGTAAAGCTTTTGGATAAACTCCTGCTTCGGCATCCTGCCAGTCTATTTCTAGTAAATCATTATATCTTTGTTGTAATTGTAATGATAAGTCATTGGAAATGGCTTTGGTATTGTCTTTAATTTCTGGCCGCAATATATTCCTGATCTGTGTCGCTAATGTTTGGTGAGTTAGACCAAAAAAAGCTTTGCCTTGTTGGAATGTTTGATAGCTAAATTTAGTTAAAGTATCAGACATAAAAATCCTTTATTTGGTTGATTTTAGTTTTCTATTTTTTATTACTATTGCCAAATAATCATCTATTATCCTGTCTATAGACTCCGGCTAAAAATCCTCTGGTTACACAACCCTGCATTATTGATGACAGTATCAATACGAGTGATATTTTTTCTATCGGGTTATGAAAGATATCAACATCTGTCGTTATCATTGTTAAGTCTTTCACTCAAATTTATACTGGGAATTGGTGTTTTTATTGACTACTTTTGGCATTTTTTAAATTTGTCTTTGCTTGTAGCCACTACAAATAAAATGTTTTTACCAACAACTTACGCATTAGCAAAAGCTGTTCTGATTGCTGAAGAAGCTCCATTTCTTAAAGAAGTAGTCTTTAAGTTAAATTTAAGTAACAAAAGTTTAGGTATTAAAATAAATTGTAAAAAAAATATAAAAATATGTCTAGTTATTTTAGGAATTTTTTGTGTAGATTTACTGAAAATCTTATATTGACAAAAATCTGTGATTGTGTATTAAAAAAATATTTTCCTGACGCTATTTCAGGATCAAAAGCCAAAAATTTTTTCAAATACTAAACTGAGAGAATTAGCGTTTTTGCTCTGACTGTCAAGGCATATTCAATCAATCAATAGCCTGTTTCTTGGCTTGCTTTCGAGGTATCATCTTCAGTAGACAGACAAATCTAAATATTAATAATTAGGACAGTACTGATATTCACTTAAAAAGCGAATTGTCGGATTTTTGATAGTAGTTTTAATCCGATATTGATATTTATGCGATCGCTAATACTAATTCTCTGTGAAGCTGCAAATTAAAACTGCAAGGTTATATGCATGTTTTTATTATCTTGGTATAAAATAAAACACATCTAATCTGTTGATGAAATTTTCTCAATCTTTTATGGGGCAAGCATCTTGCCTGCCTCGACTAGCCAAAGACTAGAGTTATCATGTATTAACTGTAATGTTGTTGAGCATATTCTCAGACGCTTAACAACAAAAAAGTGATGAAAAATTAATTTCATCACTTTTTTAATTAGGTCTGAAAACGGAGAGGGAGGGATTCGAACCCTCGGTACGGAGTTGCCTGCCGTACAACAGATTAGCAATCTGCCGCTTTCGACCACTCAGCCACCTCTCCAAGCTGTCACGAATATTAATAGTAGCGGATACTGTGAGGAAAGTCAAATACTTTTTTTAGTCATTTAGTCATTAGTCATTAGTCATTGGTTAAAAGCGGTGGGGCTATTGAACTTTGCCGATCGCCGATGAATTTTTGTACGGACGGGTTTAACCGATATGTTTTTGTTTCCATAAAAATCTCGCCAAACCCGCCCCTACTGAACTATTGACTAATTTTCATAGGACTTGCGATCGCATCCAAGCCAAGGGTAAGGTACGCAATTTTTTCCACTGGGGGACGTAGGCACGTTGAGCGAACACATCGTAATCATTGCGTTCAATGACGTTTAAAATTTGACTGTAATGCATCAACGCTGCCCACACAGGTAACCGGGCATCGGCAGAGAGGTAGGAAATTCCTCTTTCTGCCTTAGTGTAGAAGTCTCTAGCGCGGGTAATTTGGAAGTCCATTAAGGCACGCCAACGATCGTCTACTACACCCTTAAATAGCTCTTCCTCGGTATAGTTAAATCTTGCTAAGTCTTCTAAAGGAATGTAAATTCGCCCTCGGCGCGCATCTTCGCCAACGTCTCTCAAGATATTGGTAAGTTGCTTGGCAATTCCCAAGGCAATTTCTTCTTTGACAGGGACGTAAGGCTGTTGTTCGCGATACCAAGGCGCGGTGTTGCGATTATCATCCAGCCCCATGATCGCTGTGGACATCAAGCCTACAGTGCCAGCGACGCGGTAACAGTAGAGGTATAATTCCTCAAAAGTTTCGTAGCGACTGCGGTATAAATCCATGCGCTGACCGGCAATCATATCCCGAAAGGGTTGAATGTCTACCGGAAAGCGTTGAATGGTATCTGCTAAAGCAACATCAAAGTTTTCTACTGGCTGTCCAGCAAAAATCGCTTCTAGCTGCTTCTCCCATAGATCTAGGGTTTCTGGCGTAGTCATAGCAGATGCAGGGCCATCTACCAGCTCATCTGTCCGGCGACACCAAGCATAAATTGCCCAAACGGCGGGACGCTTTTCTTGACTCAGCAGCAAAGTGCTGAGGTAAAAAGTCGCGGAATACTTGGCGATGAGTTGCCGACAAAGTTTGTAGGAATCGTCTACAGAGACCAGCGTTTTCATGCGCGGGGGTGAATCAGGCAGTTGCAGCATTCGTTGCGGGCGATCGGGTGAGCGTTTGCGGATTTGAGGCACTTGCCACCGGGACTGCTTGCGAGATCGCCTGCGCTGTCAGCTTACCAGAAAGTACGGCCCCTTCCATACTGGCTAAATAGCGTTGCATGGTGTAATCTCCAGTGAGATAGAAGTTAGCGATCGGGGTTTTCTGCGAAGGACGGTGCTGTTGACGACCGGGAGTCGCTTTGTAAACTGAACGCGGCGTTTTCACCACATGATATTTCAGCAGCTGGGCTGGATTGTCTCCGCCAAAGTGTTGGGGGAAGAGTTTTTCTAGTTCGGCAAGGGTTGCATCGACAATTTCCGCATCGGATTTGGCGATCCAATCTTTCGCCGGTGCTAGAACTAATTCCAGCATTGAGCGATCGGGATTAGCATATCCACGGCAGGTATTGCTCATATCAGCATAAACGCTGAGGAGGGGCGATCGCGAAAATAGTAAGTGGTCAATTTCTGTTAACTTGCGATCAAACCAGAGATGGAGGTTAATTACTGGTACTCCTTCTAAGCCATCTAGCTGCTGGAAAAATTCCATTTGCTTCCAGGGTGCTGGTAGCATGACCTTGAAGGGGTCAACGGGCATGGCAGATACATACAAATCTGCCGTTAATACTTCATCTTCTGCCCCGTCGAGTCCCCGAATTAAGAATCCCCTGACGGTACCATCTTCGTTGAGCAAAATTTCTTTTAAAGGGGCATTTAATCTGACTTCCCCACCGCGTTCGGTGATGTAATCTACTATTGGCTGACACAATCGCTCAGTTGGCGAACCATCTAAGAAAGCCATTGTCGAGCCTTTCTTTTCTTGCAGAAAGCGATTGAGGGCTGTCAGCAGAATAGTCGCAGAAATTTCTTCTGGCCCAATGAAGTTTAATGCTTTAGACATAGCAATAAAAACTTCTTTCTCGACTCTTAGGGGAATGTTTTGCTTTTGCAGCCATTCCGTCCAAGAGTATTGATCCATTTCTTCTACGTATTTTTGCCCTTGTACCATTGCTGGTAATAAGCCAAGACCAAAACGAATTTTTTCTGGCCAGGTGAGCATGTCGTTGTTTCGCAAAATTGCCACTATGCCATTTAAGGGGGCTGGCAAATCTGGAAAGTCAAAACGGCTATATGTACCTGGGGCCTCGGGCTGGTTGAAGATCATCGTGTGTTCTTTCCACTGCAAACGATCTTCAATCCCCAGTTCTTTGAATAGCTGCAAAATATTGGGGTATGCCCCAAAAAATATGTGCAGACCTGTTTCGTACCAGTCTCCGTCAGCGTCTTGCCACGCTGCCACCTTACCGCCTAATACGTCTCGGCGTTCCAAGACGATGGGGGTGTGACCCGCGTCTGTGAGATATTTTGCGCAGGAAAGTCCTGCTAGACCCGCTCCCGCGATCGCTACTCGCATTTAACCCTACTGCTTTTCAATATTTCTTAATCGTTTTGCCGTTCTCATTATACGTTGCAATCTGTTACATTTAGCAGTTTTTGTGCGATCGCTTTTCTAAAAAAACTTTGAAATGTCCTGCCCTAACCCTGTTCAACCTAGCAAAAATCAAGGTTTAGCAATGCTAAACCTTGATTTTCCGACTACTGGTAATCAGACTCAGAAATTTTTTTGACTGACTTTTGCCAAGACGGGCGAAAATTCTTGGCTTTTTCCGGGTTCTACGGTTTTCATCCAAGTGATAAAGATTACAACTACTTTCCGTAAAGCGTGTTTTTTGCACACTCTATCATTCATTTGTCAACCGTAAATCATCTATTTAATAGCACTCGAACCCAAAAAACCCTATGTATTTAATGAGAAACTGGAGATTTTGAATGGCGATCAGTAAGCTCCATTGCGATTAAATACTACGAGAATAGTTTTGATAATTAGCTGTAGATCGTAAATATTAGACCATTTAAATTGATAAGCCAAATCCAATTTGACTATATCTTCAAAATCCTCTATTTTAGAACGTCCATTGACTTGCCATTCGCCTGTCATTCCCGGTTTAACCAGCAAGCGTTTAAAGTGATGGGGCTGATAATTTTCAACTTCATCTAGAGTGGGTGGACGAGTACCAACTAAGCTCATATCACCCATTAATACATTCCAGAATTGTGGTAATTCATCTAAGCTAGTGCGGCGGAGAAAAGCACCAATGCGAGTAATTCGCGGGTCTTTGTGATTCTTAAAAATATTGCCTTTAGCCTGATTTTTGACTAAATGCTTCATATTTTCCGCATTAACTAGCATGGTGCGGAACTTCCAAATGCGGAAAGTTTGACCATTTAAACCGCAACGTAGCTGACTATAAAAAATGGGGCCGGGATTATCTAATTTAATGGCGATCGCTATGGGAATTGTCAGTACTGCTGTTATCGTTAAGCCAATTACAGCACCAACAATATCAATTAATCGCTTCAAGTTACAGGTAGCGGAAGGATGTACCCTTTGTTGAAAATTATAAATTTCTGGAAGATGAACCTGCATTGGCTTTTAGGAAAGATAGTAAGTAAGAATTTGTTAATACGCTGGCAATTTATATACTACTTTTCATCAGTCAGATAACTTTTCAGCAGCTAGAAGTAATTATCTGTATATCAAATCTAATTGCTGGAAAAGTAGCAATTATGGAAATCGTTCCCATTCAATACCAATAAAATTTGGATTTATTGGTATTGAATTTTTCCCATACAAAAAAGCGAAATTAGAGAATTTACAGCTACTTTTAGAAACCATAGGTTCAAGTTTTCTTCGTCTTCTCCCCTCGTCTAAACTTCTACAAAATATCTAGGGAGTGGTAGGCATATCTAAGTGCTAGATAAACCAACATTATCAATGCCTAATCCACTTAAAAACCTACAGATTTAGCTTCAAGCAAGGGGAAGAAATGCATCTGTGAGTGTATAGGTTTCTCCAGCAGAGATAACTTTAATATCCAAGAGATCTCCACCTGTTGGGGTTAATTTGGGTAAAATTCCCTTAATTCTGTTATCAGAGACATAAGACAGTTGTGCAGCTATTCCACCTACGGTTACTGTGGTATCGGCGAGAGTACCAAAGTTATCTCCACCAAGGACAAAAGATTGACCACCAATCGCCGGAGCGCGCCAGGGGAAGACATCGTACACAGTCATGTTGACAGCACCTGCATCATTGGGAGTGGCAACGGCGACTGCATTCTCGCTCAAATCCACACTCAACAGCGTGCCACCGGGGCCAGCCAGCAAATCTAACCCATCCAGAACGCCCGCCATTGTATCTTTCTGGATAACCTGAGTACCATCTGCGTTCATCCGGAAGCGGAAGATCGATCCATTCCAATCCTGAGCGAGCAGATTGCCACGCAGTTGCCCATTGAAGGTGGTTGCCCGATATTCAATAATGCCGTTGGTAGAAGCCGTTGCTGTTGCTAGAGGAGCGTTGTGAACTCCTGGAATAGTGGGGTCATTTGCATCGTAGTAAACGTTTTGGCGATTGTCAGTACGTCCCCGGTTACGGTTAGGACTACCGTAGTAGGCACCCTCGACAATCAGGTTCAACTCATCAGGGGAACCACCTGTCATTGGTGACTGTGTGGTTGCTGAAGTTGAGAAGTCCCCAAACCCAGCATTAGCACCGTTATCGGTAGCATAAATTTTTCCTTTGGTAGTGTAAACCAAGTCAAAGGAGTTACGCAGACCGCTAGCATAGACGGAAACATCAACCCCAGGTACAACATTGGCAACTCCACCATTCAATTGATGGTCTTCAGCACCAATGGTTTCTCCTGGAGGAGGAGTATAACCACTGGGGAAAGAAGTGGGCACGATACTGCCAGCAGGTACAGTGTATTCAATCTTGCCATTAAAATCTGGCTTGGTAATTTCTGCCTTCAGCATTGCTGCTGTAAAGTAAGACTCAGGTACACCACCAATTTCATTGGCAGTAATTCCTGCGTTGGTGTTGCTACCCACCAGGATGTAAAGGTCGCCCTTGTTATCAAACTCTAAGCCATTTACACCGTGGTCATGGTTGGAAACACCGATTCCACTAATCAAGGATTGGCGGGTTGTGAAGTTAGCCCCTGACAGGACAGACACCTCGCCACTGTAAGGAGAAAGTTGTGTTTCTGGGAAAGCACCGCCTCCGTTAGCATATAACTTGCTATGAGAGACATAAATTTTAGGTTCTTTATCATAAGGATTAAAGGCAAGACCTAAAATTTGCGCATTGTATAATCCCTTGATGGTATTAATTGCCTGAATAGCAGTGACATTGTAATTGTCATCAAAGGTGTAAGCCCGAATTGACCCATCATAGAAGCCTACATAAAGCCTGCCATCTGGCCCCCATGCACCCACAGTTGGGTTAGCGACATTGGGGATATTATCGTCTGCGGTGATACTTGGATCGTTAGCATTGGTAATGTCAACAATCTTCTTGGTAAAGCTGATTGCTACCACATCATCATCTAGTACCGTTACAGGCACCGATCGCACAGCAGCATTATTGTAATTACTATCGCCACTGCTGACTGTGTGAGTAATGGTAGTGTAATGAATCCCCTCTGCTGCTGTGTCATTAATTGCAGTGACTGTAACTGTCTGAGGAATATCCCAGTTAGTGGGGGTAAAGGTGAGTGCGGTTTTATTGGTATTGAGTTGATTACCTGAGTTGATGTTGATGCTGACATTGGCTGTCGGCTTCGTATTTAAAACGACTTCATAAGTATCATTACCAGCCGCTTCATTTACTTGGGTGTTACCATTGGTTTGCTTGATAATCACCGCAGGCCCTTCCAGGGGAATCACCTCAATACCAGCAATTGTGGCAACATCCACACTAGCATTCAAATCTAAGTTGAGGAAACCATCACTGATAAAGAAAGGCTGATCGATTGTCTTCACCAAGGCAGAGTTTTGTCCTGGGAAGAAAGCGTTCTTGGATTCTTCAAAAATATCCAAGTCATCCAGTACTAAATCGCCTTCTACCTTGACATCAAACACCCTTTGACCGTAGTTTGTCTTGGTCGGTTCCACAAAATGCAGCTTCAGGGTGTAAGCACCTTCAGCCACTGGAATTTGGTAAGATAAATCTTTAGCCGATCGCACATTTTGATAAAGTGCATCATCATTGGTCTTAAAGATTTCTGTGGTACCAGCAACTGCGCTGACAATTCCGCCAACAGAAAACACATCCCGATTCCAGATGCGCCCAGTTGTATCGGTATAAAGGGCAGCATTATTGGGGGAATTTGTACCTGTACCCGTATTAATCCGAATTGACTTATCTTGAGTCAAGCGGACATAGTCTAACCGCGCTGCATCTCCTGACTCTTCAAAGCCTTTGATTTGAATACTATCGCCTGATTTGACGGCGAGGTTTTCTACAGCTCGGATTTCCCACTTATTGTTGATTGTAGCGGTAGCTCCATTTATATTGCGATTAGAGTTAACCGTGCCCCTTAAGGTGTTGTTAACGTAGACTTCAAACTTGGCATTACCATCACTCTCATCCCAGAATGCCAAATTCAGGTCATAAGTTCCAGCAGCTCCGCTATAAACAAAATTGGCTGTCCCCGTTTCATTGGCTGTCCCATTGACAAGGCTGACTAACTTACCGCCGTAGGCTCCAATTCCAGATGAGGTTTCTACGCGATAGCCGCTCAAAACCATGTTTTCTGCTTCAACCAGAACATCTCCCGGTGGAATTGGCGCGTTTGGTTGCGTGACATTAACTGTGAAACTTGTAGACGTAGAAAGTCCACCTGTATCTTTGGCTTGGACTGTCAGTTGTGAGCTACCTGTTGCTGTGGGCGAATAGTTCAGCGTTAATTGCCCAGTTGTGGGATTAATGCTAGGAGCTACTTCAAACAACCCGGCATTGGTATTACCAGTAACGGTATAAGTCAAAGCAGAATCAGCATCTTGAGCATCAGCAAAAGCATTCCACAGATTGATCAGAGTATCCGGCGCATTCTGGGTAACCGTGACATTACCAATACCCGAAGTTGTTGGTGCTGTATTACCAGGAATAATTACATTAACGGTGAAGGTAGTATCAGTAAACAGACCACCTGTATCTGTGGCGCGTACTGTCAGTTGTGAGCTACCCGTCGCTGTAGGCGAATAGTTGAGGGTTAATTGCCCATTTGTCTGATTAATGCTAGGCACAACCTCAAACAGCCCAGCATTGGTATTATTAACTACAGCATATTTTAATGCGGTGTCTGGGTCTTGCAGGTCGCTGAAAGCATCAAACAAGTTAATAACTGTATTTGGTGCATTTTGTGTCACAGATACGTTAGCAATACCTGTAGTGCTGGGTGCTGTATTGATGGGTGTACCAGAAGCAGGTACGAAGCGAATGTAGTCTGTACGTACAGCTTCGCCATTCTCCTCAAAACCTTTGAGTTGAATGCGAGTACCAGGTTGCAAAGCCACAGCCTGAGCAACTAGTTTTTCTACCTTGTTAGCAGCAGATGCAGTACTACCACCAGGACTTTGGTTAAAGGTGAGAGTATTTAGCAACGAGCCATTAGCAGAAACTTCTAAACTGGCAACGCCATCACTTTCATCCCAATAAGAAACATAGATATCGTATGCGTCGGCTGCTCCCTTAAAGTCAAAGTATGCTGTTCCTGTTTCATTAGCGGCTCCATTGATAAAGCTAATACCTTTACCCCCAGAACCACTAGCCTGGTTTTCTACCCTAAAGCCATTGAGAACCATACTCTCAGCTTCAATCTTGATTTCACCTACAGGAGGAGGTGTAGTCACATTGACTGCAAAGCTGACATCTGTGGAAAGGCCGCCTGTGTCAGTGGCGCGTACTGTTAGTTGTGCAGTACCCGTTGCTGTAGGCGAGTAGTTGAGAGTTAACTCCCCAGTTGTGGCGTTAATGCTGGGAGCTACTTCAAATAATGCGCCATTGGTATTGTTAACAATGCTATATTTCAGTGCGCTATCTGAATCTTGCAAATCGCTGAAGACATCAAACAATTTGATGACTGTATTTGCAGCATTTTTGACTACAGAGATATCAGCAATACCTGTGCTGGTAGGTGCAGTATTGGCGGGAGTACCAGAAGATGGAACAAATCTAATAAAGTCAGTACGGGCATGTTCCGATGCATCCTCAAAACCCCGTAGCTCAATCAGAGTACCGGGTTGGAGAGATACTGCTTGAGCGAGCATCACTTCCCGCTTGTTGGTGGGGGTTGCTGTGGTACCGCCTGGGCTTTGGTTAAATGTGAGGGTATTTAATAAGGTTCCACCAGCCAAGAGTTCTAGGCGGGAATTACCATCACTCTCATCCCAGAAAGAGACATAGATGTCATAAGTTCCAGTCGCCCCGGCAAAACCTATAGAAGCGGTTCCTGTTTCATTACTTGCACCGCCAACAAAGCTGATACCTTGACCGTTGGAGGCTCCACCGCCACTAAGGTTCTCTTTCTTGAAGCCTGTGAGAACCATATTTTCTGCTTCAATCTTAATTTCACCTACAGGAGCAGGTTCAGTGACATTAACATTAAAGCTAGTATCAGTAAAAAGACCTGCTGTGTCCGTAGCTCTAACTGTAATTTGAGCGCCACCTGTGGATGTAGGTGAGTAGTTGAGGGTCAACTCCCCAGTGGTGGAATTAATGCTAGGAGCTGCCTCAAATAGATTGGGATTGGTATTGCTAACAATGCTATAAGTGAGAGCAGTATCTGCATCTTGCGCATCTGCGAAGGCATCAAATAATTTGATGACTGTATTCGGAGCATTTTGCACAACAGAGACATTAGCAATCCCGGTGCTGGTAGGTGCGGTATTAGTTGGCGTACCAGAAACAGGAACTAAGCGGATGAAGTCGATGCGGGTTGCTTCGTTTGATTCTTCAAATCCTTGTAATTGGATGCGGCTACCTTGCTGTAAAGATACAGCCTGAGCAATCTTAGTTTCGAGCTTATTACCAGTGGTGGCACTCCCGCCACCAGGGCTTTGGTTAAAGTTAACTGTACCTAATTGGGTGCCGTTGACTGAGAGGTTAACGCTACCAACGCCATCATTTTCATCCCAGTAGGAAATGTAAATGTCATATAAAGAAGCAGCACCCGTAAAGTCAAAGTAGGCTGTGCCAGTTTCTGATCCTGCACTACCAACAAAACTGATTCCTTGCCCGCCTGAAGCCCCGGCTGCGGTTAGGTTTTCTTTTCTGAAGGTGTCTAAAACAAAAGCTTCAGCTTCTATCTTGACTTCTGTGGGTGTGGAGGGAAGATTTAGTTGTAAGGTTTTGACATTTGATACTGGCCCGGTAGTACCATCGGCGAATTTCTGGGTCGCCATGATGTAGTTGAAACCTTTGTAGCCGTTCTGAGTGCTGAGTGTGGATAGGGTGATGGGAACATCAACTGTTCCAGAGGCACCAATTGCGACTGTAACCTCGTTCACCCCAGTGACACTATTAGCTTCAAAGGGGTCAATATCAAAGGCTGTACCATCGGCTTTGGTAAACATGGCTCCCCCAACACTCAGCAAGGATACTTGAGCGCCAGGTGTACCTGTAATCCGGACTGTTTGATTGGCAGATTCAACGATCGCCTGAGTTCCAGAAACCCCTAAAATTTCAATAGTTGGTGTAGTGGGTTGATTAACCTTGAGGAAAACTTGTGAGCCATCAACACTGTCGGGAATGCGGTAGAGTTCTCCAGTAATGGTGGTGTTGTCGTCAAACTCTACAGTAACGACTGAACCAATCATCTCTAAGCCGGAAACACTGGCAGACTCTTGCGGCCCTGGTGCAGCAGTTCCCTTGGTGCTGGTTGGGTCCATGTCAATGGAGAAGGTTAAGGTCTTACCTGCGCCAAAGTCTGTAAACAGTATTTCTAGACCCTGAAAACCACCATCTTTAGCTAAGAGGTAATTGGTTGTCACATTACCAACACCTGGATTGCTATCAAGTGTCAGTGCTTTGGCGATGGTATCACCGCCTGTGCCATTGGGGTCAAAAATGATATCTGGGAGAAAGCCAGCGCTGGTATCGATGAAGATGCGGCGGATTTTTTGTCCGGTGGTGGAGTTGTTTGTGAGTTGGAAACTACCACTGCTGAAGGTACTAGAGTTAATCCCATTACCAGACTGATCGACTTTTAAATATGCTGAGGCTTCCAATACACCGCTATAGGCGGC
This sequence comes from Calothrix sp. FACHB-168, assembly GCF_963889195.1. Classification (NCBI taxonomy): domain Bacteria; kingdom Bacillati; phylum Cyanobacteriota; class Cyanophyceae; order Nostocales; family Calotrichaceae; genus Calothrix; species Calothrix sp. FACHB-168. The sequence continues at coordinate 21,148 of NZ_CAWPNJ010000037.1, read as the reverse complement.
CATCACCTCTTCTGGGAATGCTAATGCAGATTTTATTTTGCCAATGACTGCATCTAATTCCCATCTGCCACCGAGAGCGCTATTACCTACAGTTGTTGTAGCTGCGGCGACATTTGCGCCTGTAATTTTGCTAATTTGTTCCACCAACTGCAATCCTGATGCTGTAGCGGCTAAGTTACAGCCATACAGGAGAATTTCGGCTTGGGGTAGTAATGCTTTAGACCAACTTTGCAGGCGATCGCGATCGCGTTGGAGACTCTCTAAACTGAGTTCAGTTGAGCCAAGTAGTAACTTTCCTGGCTGTCCATGAGAGACAATGTGAATTGCGGATACAGAATTTAGCTGGCTTAACTTTTCACTGATTTGCCATACTCCATCCTGAGTAGAATCGAGACGAAACACATCTGTGATGTTAGAACGCACTCCGTTAATCAGGCTTTCATAGCTTTCTACGCCAGAATCGACAAAGACAATCTCCCGTCGTAGTGAATCCTGATGCTGCAAATATGTGGAGTGAAGTAGTTTTTTTAAGGAAAACTTAAAAGATTGTGGGAAGAAATGATAGAATTCCATATTCTGAATAGTTATTAACTTACCTAGTAAACACCCGATATTTTGACTTGTACTACGGCGTAGTAGTGAATACAAATGCTAGTTTCACAGCTTTAAATATGGGAATGCTTGTATATTTTTGTAGTACGATTCAGGAGAACTGGCAAAAATTTGACATCCTCCCAGAGGAGTATTTTTACTAGCGCTGATTTCCATGAACCCAATTTGTAATTGAGTTAAGGATGCTGGTATTTGGTGGTTTGCTTTGATAATAAGTATCAAGTGGTGTTGCTGCTGATAGATGTTTTGGATTATTTACACCACACTTTTTATAACCAAGAATATCTTGGCGATCGCAATTGTTCACAACCTGAATTTAGGTTTGGATGTACAAGTACATAGGCAATGAGTATCGTGTGCTACCAGAATTGTGGATAATTTAACCCATGTATGTAACCGCTAGTCGCAGAAATTCCCATGAACCGCTTATACTGACACCTTAACCTTTTGTAGATCGAGAACACATAAAAATACACCTACAAGTATTAGAAAACACGAAGTGCCCTAGATTAAGCAAGACCCAGGGATTTTTTTTACTTAAACTTAATAAACAAATTTCCCGACGCTAAAAATCTTGAATCAAAAACCCTTACTTTAACTATGTCCGGGATTAAGAGAAGGTGTTTTTAAAGTTAAGATGAGGTTATGGCAAGAGAACTCGGATACATTTTTTATTGGTCATAAAGCCCTGAGACTGTTGAAAGCTATACCAGACAAGCGGTTTAACTGTGGTGAAAAACGCTTTATGGTAGAATCACAGAGAGAAGTTAAAGATATCGTAAAGTCATCTACCATAGTTACTTATAGATGTGTTTTAATCCCGATTAGTGAGATAAACCACTGTTGATCGCGGCTGTGGTCTAAAGGGAGAAGCTACCTCAAAATGTTATGGTTATGAATAGAGTTATTGCAATCTTGTTGAGACATTGGATCTTTCTCGCAAGTTTTAATACAGTTTTATTTGCGATCGCCTCTGTCCTGATCTTGAGAGTCCCTCAGGTTTGGATTGCCAAGACTCAGCTGATTCTACCAGTTACAAGTAGCGGCTTAACCGCAGATTTAGGGACTCTCGGCAGTCTCAACAGTGGTGGCGTAGTTTTTTCTCAACAGGTTAATCCCTTAAATATCTTTTCATCAATCCTTTTGAGCGATCAAACTTTGAGCCAACTTTGGAATTCCGATCCAGAAAAAGCTCAGTTTGCGAATCTCAGTAGTTATCGACAACTGTTTACTGTTGCGCCTCAAAGTGAATCAACCATTATCTCAATTACCGTACATGGTTCCGATGAGGAAATGGCTCAAGGAAGGGCGAGAAGATTGTTGAATGTATTTCAACAACGGATGAACCAACTGCGGCAAAATGACGCTATGCAGCGTTCTGAGTTTATGCGTGCAGAACTCAATCAAGCCTTGAGAAATTTACGCCAAACCCAAACAAGACTCACAGAATTTCAACAAAATTCTGGATTAGTCAGTAGTGACAATCAAATTCGCGAAACTGTTGCAGCTGTTGCTCAATTAACTACGACTCGTTCCCAAGTCATTGCTCAGTATAAATCATCACAAGCTCATGTTAAAGAGCTTTCCCAGCGCATTGGCTTAAGCTCCGATCGCGCTGTTCGTTCCCTAAGCCTAGCAGAAAATCGCGATTTTCAATTTATCCGTCAGAAATTAGTAGAGCTAGAGGTACCACTTTTAGAAGCTGAAGCAAAATTTACCCGCAATCACCCGACGGTACAAAATTTGCTCAATCAGCGCCAACAATTATCGAAACAGTTAACAGAATATATCTCGCAAGCAGCAGCAAATACAGAGGGTGTGAATTCCTCGATTGGTGAAAACTACGGAGAATTAATTCAGAATTTGGTATTAGCAGAAGCAAATACCAGCGCCTTGCAGAATCAGGAAATTCAACTCCAAAAACAAATTGATGAATTAAATCAGAAACTGCAAACTTTTCCGCCGGCTCAAGCAAAATTATTAGAACTACAACATCAATATAAGATTGCTGAAGGGGTATATAACGGTTTAGTCGGTAAAGTGCAAGAAGCAAAACTAAATTCTTTTAGTGCTTTTCCGAGTATCCAAGTATTAGATCAACCTACAGTTGAAGTCCAACCTTCTAGCAACAGTCAGCTAAAAATCGCTATTGGTGTAATTTTAGCGGGAATTTTTGGTAGTGCGGCTTTAGCGTTATTCCTAGAAAGTCGCAATCCTTTATTAAGCGCAGAAGATTTACACCTCACAGAAATTCCCATTTTGGGTGCTGTTCCTCAGTTCAAGGTTTTACAAAATCGCGCTGCTGTAGAAACAGAAACAAATCGAGAATTCCAGAGAATGGCTTTAGCTATTAACGCCATGAACCTAGAAAATCGGCGGTTTATGGTGAGCAGTCCCGCATCTGGAGAGGGTAAAACTACTGTTGTCTTAGGATTAGCGATCGCACTGGCTAGTTTAGGTTTACGCATCTTAATTGTTGATACCGATCGAGAGCGATCGGGACTCAGCGCCACATTAGAAAACTCAGAGTTACCTTTATCTCACTCATCAGAGCAACCGATTTCTATTCGTCCAAATATCGATCTGATGACGGTATATCACCCTGAGAGACAATTAGTTGATTTTATTGTCAGCAGAGAATTTGAACATTCTCTACAAAGCTTACAAGATAAGGGCAATTACGACTACATCTTGATAGATAGCGCCTCTATTTGTTCAGCTACTGAAACTTCTTTGATGGCTTCTATCGTCTCTAGCGTGTTGTTTGTTGTTCGTCCGGGAGTAAGTCAAAGATATTTATTCCAAAAGGCGCTGACTCAACTAAATCAACAAAAAGTTAGACCAATGGGAATTATTCTCAACGGTATGGAGATGACACCCAAAGAGTCATCCTATACAACCAGAAATTCTGTGCTTACCACTTCCTAATATAGGAATCTGTCTTGATTCATCAAAAAATTTCATAAATGTAGGGTAACTAGTACTGCGGAAGTCAACCAATTTTAGATTTTGGATTTTAGATTTTAGATTAACTGCAAAGATTCCGGGATGCAGCTTGAGGATTAATCAATTTTAGATTTTGGATTTTAGATTTTAGATTCAATCCGACAATCCAAAATTTAAAATTTGTACTGAAGCTCATGAAGTATCTAAAATTGGCACGATCAACAGTCAACAGTCAACAGTCAACAGAATTGTTAGTTGATTGACACCGCATTGTACTAGCGTATTGCAGCAGCTTTTTGATAGCTGGTTCATATCCCGACACATCCTCAAATATCAGGTGTTCCCTATTTTTTGTAGGAAAAGAGGGTAGTTTGAGAAACTCTCTTGTGGGCAGATATTGCTTGCTATCACCATGTTCTAGTAAGCCATAGCCATCCTACGTGGTTGTCAAAAATCAAGTTAAGAATCCTATATCTTTGTCTACGTTCATCCTGCGTTCATCTACCTCTTCACTTGGTGACAGATATGAAAACAATCAACAATACCGATGTAAAATTAGATTTACCTAGCTTAGTTGTCTATTTATTGGGAAGAAGAATTACCCCGATAACTGTTACAGGAATTATTGATGCAATTCACAATGCTTGCAAATTAAAGCAAAAAATTACGGTAGCTAACTACAACGTTCATGCATTCAATTTGTCGATGCAGTTACCGTGGTTTTATGAATTTATCCAAAGTTCAGAAATCGTACATTGTGATGGTTCTGGGATTCTCAAAGCCTTAAGTTATATGGGACTAGACTTGCCCCTAGAATATCGGGTCTCCTATACAAAACTGATGCCGGAGTTATTAAAATTTTGTCATCAACAAGAGCTTTCAATATTCTTGTTAGGTTCAAAACCTCAATATTTAGATAGCGCAATTAATAATCTAGCTGAGAAATATCCCAATATTAAAGTAGCTGGTCATGATGGCTATTTTTCCATTGACGATCCGGAAATCAATGATTCAATAATTAACAGTATTAATCAGATCAAACCAAATATTTTGCTGATGGGTATGGGAATGCCACTGCAAGAAAATTGGGTAGCAAGATATAAAGATAGATTAGATGTAAATGCCATTTTGTTAGGCGGAGCAGTTATCGATCGCTTGGCGGGAGTTGTTTCTGATTGCCCCGATTTTCTAGCTAAGAACCATTTGGAATGGCTATATCGGCTGATTCGCGAACCCAAACGATTAGGAGCGCGTTATTTACTGGGTAATCCGGCTTTTGCTTGCCATATTGCGTTAGCGAAACTCTATCAATTACGCGAGGGAGTCACCCAGGTAGAATCCAGCAATTACTACAGCTGGAAGTCTAATGGATTTGTGAAGGTGCTGGCGCAAGGAAACACAACACCAACAAAGAGGCTAAGTGATTCTTTAGTAGAAGCAGGTTTATTGAGTAACAACGATATTGACATTGCTTTATCGGAACAGAGAAAAACTGGTATTCCTTTGAGTGACATTTTGATCAATAAAGGATGGATTAAACAAGAAACTATTAATTTCATCTTGAAAAATATCGTCCTCAGCAATCAAAGTAACAGTATGGCTAAGGAGTTATTAAATGGTGTCTACTCCGAGAGTTAGTGTTGTAGTGCCTGCATATAATGTGAGTGCTTATCTAGAAGCCGCATTATCTTCTGTAGAATGTCAATCTTTTAGCGACTATGAAGTTTTAATTGTTGATGACGGTTCTACAGATCAAACGGCTGCGGTAGCATTAACATTTAGTCGCCGAGATCCTCGGTTTAAACTGCTACAAAAATCCAACGGGGGACTTTCTTCGGCTCGCAATCACGGCATTCGCTACGCGAAGGGTGAATATATTGCGTTGCTGGATGGAGATGATATTTACCATCCGGATAAGTTAGCGGTTCATATCGCCAAACTAGACAACTCTCCCAAGGTGGGAGTTACATATAGCGCATCTCGCGCCATCCGGGATGATGGGCAACAGACATTCATGATTTTAAGTGGTAAGCCTGTTGTTAAAAATGTATTGTCGGCATTGTTATATAAAAACTTTATCGGACATGGATCGAACGCTGTTTTTCGTCGTTGTCTGATAGATGAAGTTGGAGACTTTGATGAAACCCTGCGCAGTTCAGAAGATATTGATTTTTGGTTGAGAATTGCAGCTACGGAGCGCTGGGAGTTTGATCGAGAACCGCGTATTTTGTGTTACTACCGAGTACGCCCATCAGGGTTATCTTTCAATGTGGCGCAAATGCAGCGATCGCAAGAACAAGTACTTCAGTCAGCTTATGGGCGATCGCCTGAAGTTGTCGAACCAATGTTACCTACAGCCTATGCTTATATGTATCGCTACTTAGCGCGGATTGCTTTGACAGCCGGTGATTTAGCGCAAGCAGAAGATTTTATTGATCAAGCTTGGGAAAGCGATCGCTCAATTTTTTGGCGCGATATGCGATCGCTAGTCACACTTGTGTCTGTGCGTTTGTCTCCCTTAACAAAGCGCATACTTCAACAAGCACTAGGTTCGGTTGATTAAAGCCTAGTAAAAGACGATTTGACGCGGAAAACTCGCCGCGTCTCCCTAATTTTTGGTAATTCCCCGGAAAAATGCGATGAGAGTTTGTTACTTAATTCAAACCCATAAAAATCCCCAACAAATTTATCGGTTAATCAACTTAATTCAAACATCTAGCCCAGAATGCCAAATTGTCATTAGTCACGATCCAACTTTTTGTGAGTTAGACTTATCAATCCTCCCAAAAAATCACAATATTCATTTATTTTTTGCTAAAGGTGGACGAGCCGACTTTAGTATGGTTCAGAGTTACCTGGATGCATTGCGTTGGCTGTTGAAAAATCAAATTGATTTTGATTGGTTGATTAATATTAGCGGACAAGATTACCCAATTAAACCAATTCCAGAAATCGAAGCTTTTTTAGCAACGACTAATTATGATGGTTTCTTAGAATATTTTGATGTTTTATCTCCTGAAAGCCAATGGAGTATACATGAAGGGCATAGTCGCTACTTTTATCAATATCAACAACTCTCGCCCACGGTAAGCGATCGCCTGCAAAAAAGCCTCAAACCTTTAAAAATTATCAACTATATTCAACCTTGGATTCGCTTTAATTGTTCCTACGATATCAGGATTGGTTTTCAAGCCAAAACTCCTTTCAATGAAGTATTTAAATGCTACGGCGGCTCATTTTTCGCTACCCTTTCGCGACAATGCGCCGAGTATATTGACAATTACGCGAATAACAATCCCAGTTTTATCGAATATTGTCGCCGTACTAGCATATCTGTAGAATTCTTCATTCAAACCATCTTAGTTAATAGCCAATTATTCAACCTTTGTAATGATTGTAAACGCTACTTTGATTTTACCAACTCCCAAAATGGTAGCCCTAATTTTCTCACTCAAAAAGATTATGAATCTCTAGCAAAAAGTCAAGCTCATTTTGCGAGAAAATTTGATTTAGCATTAGACCCAGATATTTTTGATTTAATCGATCGACATAATTCGCCAAATCAAGAATTAATAGCTAATACTTATCAATCATGAATCCTTTAATATTAGCAAAAAATCATACTTATTTCTTCCCTTCTGCCTTCTGCCTTCTGCCTTATTCTGATAAATTCTCAGGTGTGCTAACCAATCATGAATAGTAATTCTATTATTAAAAATGGTTTCTGGACAACTTATGGAGCAATTGTCAACCGCTTATTTGCATTATTAAGTAATTTATTATTAGCTCGGCTGTTATTACCATCAGATTTTGGAGTTATCAGCGTCGCCTATATTTTCTGGTCTTTTATTAATCTTTTTGTACAAGGTACTACTGGCGATTTTTTAGTTTATAAAGGACTGGAAGACCGACGTTATATAGATACTACTTACTCTTTAAGTATTTGTATTGGGATGGTGGGAGCAGCAACAATGATCGCTTTATCACCAATTGCTGCTAATTTTTTTGATATCCCAGATTTAATTGGATTGTTAGCATTTTTTGCTTTTAATTTCTTTCTTTCTTCTGTCCAAGCTGTTTATGCTGGGATTATGCGCAGAAAAATGCAGTATCAAGAATTAGCAAATGCAGCTTTAATTTCTTCCATGATTCGCATCTTTACTACAGCCGGATGTGCGTTAGCAGGATTAAGTTACTGGTCTTTTGCGATTGGCGATACAATTTTTTGGTTAAGTATATTTTGGATTACAGCTTATCAGGCTAATTTTAATTTTTATTTAAAAATCGATCCAAAAATTCGCTCGGAGGCTTTATCTTACTGTATCGGTTCTGTAGGGTCTAGTTTGGGATTTTATATTAATTCTAATTCTGATAATTTTGTCATCGGCAGATTATTAGGAACTACCAACTTAGGCTATTACAACTTTGCTTATCAAGTAACTACAGCTTTTAGTTTAATTATGTCTCAAGTTATGAACCAACTTGGGATATCAGTTTTTGCCCAAATGAAGGACGAACGCCAACAAGAAGATGCTTTAGTCAAAGTTGTTGAGCAGATGTCTTATTTTGCGGCTTTAATATTTGCTGTTCTTTACTTGATAGTCGATAAAACATTTATCATCTATGTATTTGGCGAGAAATTTATTCCTTCAGCAAGCGTTATTCCTTGGTTATTAATTTTTGCCTATTTCCGATTAATTAATACTTCTCTTTCTAGTATGATGGCTGCGAAAGGTAGACCAGATATTAATGCTAAAGTTAATTTGCAGATAGCACCTTTAGCTGTTGTGGGCTTTTTAATTGGCGCTTGGAAAGGGGGAATTTTAGGAGTAGCGATCGCAGTTGTTTTAATCTTAGGTTTTACTTGGACTATTTTTTGGTGGTGGTCAGCTTGTACAACATTTGGTTGGTCGCTTTTTAAATATTTGCAACCTTGTTTTCAAGCTTTATTTATGTCATTATTCGCTCTTGGCATAAATTTTATTATTCCTACATCAAAATTTATTTCACCAATTATCTATATTGTTTTATATTTATTGTTGGTAAGGCTGTTAGTACCAAATCAATTTTTCACATATTTATCTTTAATTAAAAAACTAGGGCGTAAAGTTAAGCAATTTAGTTTTCGTTAAATATTAGAAAATAGGGGCTAGCGGCTAGAGAAGAGAGATTTTCAATAAGTCAGTGTTGTTACAACACGACTTAAGCAAATATAACGGAAAAATAAACCGCAGAGGACACAGAGTTCACAGAGAAATGAGAGTTTGAGAAATTTTCTGTGTAAGTTCTATACAAGTCAAAAAAAATTAACCGCCAAGAACGCCAAGACGCCAAGAGAAAAGAAGAAATTATTAAGTGCAAGTTTACAGAATAATAGACATTAACTATAAACTTTTTGCCAATGACAAATGACCAATGACCAATGACCAATGACTTAATTAATCATGAGGTGAAAATGAACCATCCAATTCAACCGCTAGTAAGTGCTGTCATTCCTACAAAAAATCGCCCATCTGTGGTTACACGCGCTGTGAAAAGTGTTTTACAACAAACATTTTGGCGGCTGGAGGTGGTAGTAGTAGTAGATGGCCCCGATCCGGCAACTGCAAAAGCATTACAGCAAATAGACGATCCTCGGTTGCGCGTGCTTGTACTGCCTAATTCTATTGGTGGTGCTGCTGCGCGCAATGCCGGGGTAGCAATGGCTGAGGGTGAGTGGATTGCATTTTTAGATGATGATGATGAGTGGTTACCGCAAAAAATCCAACTACAGATAGATGCGGCTAATCGCTCTCAAGCTAAATTTCCGATTATTGCTTGTTCTGTGATCGCCCACACACCCCACGGAGAATTTATCCATCCGCGACGGTTTCCTGAAGTTAAAGAACCTTTGAGTGAATATATTCTCGTTCGCAATTCTCCGGGATTTGGTGAGGGTTTAATTCAAACTTCGGGAATTTTTACATCACGAGAATTATTAAGAAATGTGCCATTCCGCGATGATTTACGCAAGCATCAAGATTGGGATTGGTTACTGCGAGTTGCTAATCTAGAAGGGGTGGAAGTGCAATTTGTTACTGAACCCTTAGCAATTTGGTATCATTCAAAAACGCAAAAAAGTGTGAGTAATACCCACGATTGGCAGTATTCTCTAAATTGGATTAAAGAAAATCGTAGCTTAGTAACTCGTCGCGCCTACGCTTCCTTCATTATGGTAGAGGTGGGCGCACAAGCTTCTGCCCAAGGGAAATGGCAAGAATTTTTACCACTACTTTGGGAAGCAATCCGCTATGGAAGTCCAAAACCAATTGACTTTTTATTGTGCTTGGGATTTTGGTTAGTTCCCAGAAATACCCGACGCTGGTTAAAAGGATTGTTAGGCGAAAAGCAAAATCTAGAGCAACCACTAAGTACTATTTAGAAATACCAGGGGAATGTTAACAGCTATTAGTAAAGCGCTGAAATTTACCAAAGAAGATGAGTTAGGAAAATTGTCTTTTGTCGAGCGTGTCTTGTATTGGACAATTGTTTTAACTCCAGTTTGGTGGTTATTGGGAATACAAACTCTGTTGTATCCTGCGATCGCAGTTTGGCTGTTAGTCTGTTCCTTTCGTCTCGATAAATTGCTGAATATTGCCTTACCAACTTGTATTTGGGCTTGGTTGGCGATGGCGATCGCTATGCTGTGGACTGCGGCGCTAGGCTTGGTAGATGTTAATTTTGAACCCTTTCGCCTGATCTCAACTTTAGTTACCTTTTTTAAAGGTTACTTTCTCATTCTTAGTTGTCTGATTCTCCCCTTTTGGAATCCCATTCGCTCTAAAGTTTTAACAAGAGCGATCGCTTGGATGGCTGTAGGTTACGGTATTACAGTTATCTTACAATTTATCCTGCTGTTTGTTGGGATATGGGATCAGCCTTTTTATCCGCCCCTCGCGAGATTGATTCCGGGTGATAAATTAAGCTTGCTGGTAAAACCGGCGATTATTCAAACCTTTTTTGGCATTCCTCTCCCCAGAACATCGCTTTACATGGCCGATCCGCCAATTCCGGGGGTATGTGGCTTGCTGTGCTTCTTTATTTGCTCTGGGGAATCAAATCGGCGTTTGCGCTATTTAGCGATCGCAGGTAGCCTATTAGCTTTATTAGTCAGTCAAAGCCGTGTAGCTTGGCTATGCTTTCCCATTGTCGTTTGGATTTCCCTCAGCTTCCGCAATCGTACCGCCCGCCACAGTTCTTTGTGGGTAACCTCTGCTGTCTTTCTCAGTTGTGCATTCATCGGCGTCACATTAGTAGATGTAATACATCAGTCTTTAGATGTATTTACAGGTGCGCGGGCTGCATCTTCCGCAGATCGTAGCCTTGTAGTTGGTGAAACCCTCAAAGCATGGCAACAACGCCCCTGGCTAGGGTGGGGAATCGCCCAAGGAGAAGTTACTTGGTACATCTATAAAGTTGTACTTGGCTCCTTTTCTACCTATGCAGGTGTTTTATATTTGCATGGAATTTTAGGTTTTATCTGCTTAATTACCGCCCTAAGTACAACCCTGTGGAACTTTTGGAACATCGCCAGATCTGGAAATAAATTAGCTCAGGGAGCCTTTGCCAGCTTTCTAGCATTATGTCTATTAATCGAAGGGTTGCCATTAAGTTGGATGTGCATTTATTTTTGGTTTTATTTTATTTGGTTAGGAGTAATTTTATTTGAAAATCAATTAAAACGTCCGCGCATTTCTCAATGGCATCAACTTATATAAGTAAGCATTGCAATTAAAGATAGCTGTCATTAGTCATTAATTATTATTCTCAACTACGACGTACTGATATGCATCAAAATAAACATCCTTTATTAATCAAACTGGCAAAATATTATTTTGCAACCAAACAACTTTATTACCAATGGCGATATCGTAACTTAACCTTAGAACCAGGAGTTTTAATCAAAGGTAAATTAACTGTCTCTGGTGATGTCAAAGTTAAAATTGGTGCGGGAACTCGCATCTGTATGCACGTTAAAATATACGGTTCTGGGGACGTAACAATTGGCAGAAATACCCTACTCAATGGTTGTTGGATTGGTAGCGTTAAATCAATTAAAATTGGTGATGAATGTCTAATTTCCGATTGTTTCCTCCAAGATTCAGACTATCACAATATAGATCCAAATTTACGTTTTGATCCACCAGGGCCAAAAGTATCAGCGCCTATAGTCATTGAACGTAACGTTTGGGTAGGAGCCAGAGCAACCATTATGAAAGGTGTTCATATCGGTCAAGATAGCGTTATCGGATTAGGGAGTATAATTCGCAAATCAGTTCCTTCTGGTGTTGTAGTAATTGGTAACCCCCAACAAATTGTCAAACATCTCTATAAAGATGCAGATAAAGAAGCCAAGTTATCACATATTTAGCCATATTTTTTAATATAAGTAGGACTTACGCACACTCTACAAATTCTTCTCCCAAGGGGAGACGCTTCGCGAAGGCGTTCTTGGCGTCTTCTCTGCGAGACGCTGCGCGTTGGCGGAAGCCTCTCGAAGAGAAGGCGGTTCAATAAATTAAGCTTTTTGGCAATTTTTGCGTAAGTCCTAATAAATTCTCTCCTCTTTCTAACTCCTCTGCGTCCTCTGTCTTGAAAAGTTCTGAGCGGAGGAAACCTCCGCTCAGACTTTTCGCTGCGTCTCTGTGGTTTATATCTCTAAATAATTCAAGGTAGGTATTTAATGAAAGTCGGTTATCTTGCAGAAAATTATCTCTACAAACGCAATATCACTAATATTGTCAAAGACGTTGAATATCAAAAAGTAAATAATTTATTTGCCCTAACTTATCCTGCCGTTAAATATATCAACAAAATTGCCAAAAAAACTGTCATACCATTTAACGATTCAATATATCAATTCACAGATTTAGATTTCTATAAAGTTGATATTCTCCATTTTTTCAACACTATCAGCTATGGTAAAACACCTTGGATAACCACATTTGAAACAATTTTACCGCGATTAGATTGCAGTCTTTTTTGCCATCAAGGTGCTAGACCTGATTTTTCTGTACTGACTAACTATAAAGCTGTCAAAAAAGCTTTAGCAGCAATGGCTAGTGACTCGTGCAAACGTCTAATTGCTATGTCTGATTGTAATGCCAATATGCAGAGAATTTTGTTAAAAGATTTTCCCCAATATCAACAAGCTATCGAACCGAAAATTACAACTCTGCATCCACCACAGCAATTACTCGTTTCATCCTACGCTGATAAAAAGATTAATTTAGATGGCAAGATAAAATTTATTCTTGTAGGCGCTTCCTTTTTCCGCAAAGGAGGTATGGAAGTAGTAGAGACTTTCAGCAAATTGAAGAGAGAATATAACTATGATTTGGAATTAATTCTTATCTCTTCACTACGCTTAGATGATTATGCCACAAAAGAAACAGAAGCAGATATTCAAAAAGCGAAAATATTAATTCAACAAAATCTTGATTGGATTAAATATTATGAGCAGCTTCCTAATAAAGAAGTTTTAGAATTAACTAAACAATGTCATGTAGGATTATTACCAACCTATGCAGACACCTATGGTTTTTCTGTTCTCGAATTTCAAGCTGCTGGTTGTCCGGTAATTACAACTAATATTAGAGCATTACCAGAAGTAAATGACAACGATAGAGGATGGATCATTGAAGTTCCCACAAATTATTTAGGTGAGGCTATATATACAACGAAAGAAGAAAGATTAGAAATTAATTCTGCTATTAAATCGGGACTTGAGCGGATAGTTCATGAAATCTTCGCCAATCGAGAAGCTGTAATTGCTAAATCCAATCGCTCAATTCAAGGTATTAGGGATAATCATTCTTTGAGTAACTATGCAGATAAAATGAAAGATATATATTTGCAAGTCGTTCCCGAAGGGTAGACGCAAAAAAGAAGGAAAGAATCAAGACTTTTGCAACAAGTCTAATCTAACAAATGAGTAGGGGCACGGCAATGCCCATTGGTGTCAACTTAAGCTAAAAGCTATATACAGCGAGTGTTGTACAAAAACCCTCGCCCTCATCCCCTAACCCCTTCTCCCTCAGGGAGAAGGGGAATTGAATCTCTTGCTCCCCTCTCCCTGAGGGAGAGGGGCTGGGGGTGAGGGCAAAACCTTTATACAAAGCAGGTTTCACGTTAAGTTGACACGTATGGGCATTGCCGTGCCCTCTAATATATGGATGTGTCGCAAACATTATGTGATAAGCTGCGACGCATCTAATTTGTATATAAGACGCGGGCAATACTTCGGCGTGAGCGCTCAGTCGAACGCTGCCCGCACTACAATTATTTTGTGTTTTTGATTTATATAATTTAGCTGCACAGAAGCTTACCAATTTGAGAAAATAATGCGACAGATGGTAGGGGCATAGCAGTGCCATGCCCTCTAGAATATACTTTGAACAATAAATATTAATTGTAAAAAAAAATACGTATTTTTTGAGAACTTAAGTATTATCATCCTTGTTAATTCGATTAATATGCATTCTTTCTATCTATCTGCAATGCAGGTGAATTATAAAAAATTTAAATTTAAAACCTGGGAATATTTGCAAACAGTATCTAAAAGTTTTATTTGTTTATTTCCTGACAACAAGATATGATGATCTCTGCTGGGGATCGCTCACCCCGCAGTCAATTTAGTGCGAGGAATTTTCTACATTCCAAGAATAAAATTGGCATTTAATTGCCAAAAATGTTGTTTACCAAAACCAGGGTTGCACTAGATGAGTTGTGCAGTAACTTGGACATTAAACTGACATGATATTGTTTGAATTTCTTTGCATTACGTCTTGGATTGCTTCTTTTTTAACATCTAGCGAAAACTTACTACCAAGTAAAACAGCAAATGTATTGCCTGCTTTACCTGCAAAAGTTTCTACACAGATAGGGAAATTAGTTAATAAACATCGGCTCTTGTTTGTGCGACCTAAACAACCGATGAAATTGTGGAGTACAACATTACTACCATCAAGATTTTTAAAAATAGATTGGGGCAATAATGAACCCAAAAGCAATTTGAATAAACCGCTTAATTCGCCAGCAAGAGCGGTTAAAAATAGCCAAAAACAATTTTGCACTTTTGGGGAAGATTTGGTAGCTAAACAATCTGGTATCGGTGCTGCTAGTCTTTCTCTTTCGGGAAACATCATTAACGCGAATCCAGAACAGCGAGATTTATTCCCCCATAAATTTCTGCGATCGCTCCAAGATTTCTTTCGCTTTGCACATCCTGTAGAACAGAATTTCATGTCTGCATCCCTACCAGTCTTGATTGTGCAGCGACAGCCAAATAACTATGAAGTTTGGGTAAATCAGCATCTTGTGGCGACTTTACCCACGGAAACCGCAGCCAAATCTCTGCAAAAACGCTTGTTAAAGCTAGCTAAAGCGAAAAATTTTGATGCTAACCAACTCAGACCTGCTTTAGTTGATGGTTTACCTGCTTTAATGGCAGGTAATCGCTTTTTATGGCGGATTGAAAACTCAATTGCTCGTCAATTCCAACAGAATGCAGATTTATTAGCAATTGAATGGATTAACAATCTGCGTTCTGCTTTCAAAGCCTCTAAACTGACACTGGTGGAGGGACAAAAACAAATGTATGGTGTCACGCCAACTTCCACCAAGCTATCTGGTTTGGCTTCTTGGTATGGCGGCTATTTTCATGGACGTTTAACAGCCAATGGCGAGATATATAACAAAAATGAATTGACTGTAGCTCACAAATCCCTGCCTTTTAATACTTATTTGCAGGTAACAAATTTACAAAATAACCAATCAGTAATTGTCCGCGTCAACGATCGCGGCCCCTATATCCCACCTAGAAGCCTAGATTTATCACAAGCTGCTGCCCGTTGTCTCGGTAGTGAAATGGCTGGGGTAGTACCCTATAAAGCTGTAATTTTGCAAAACAGCGAACCGAAAATTACTTTGAAACCTTCCACCTTAACCACCTTCAACAGCATGAAACCCAAGCCTGTCAAACAACTGGCTTTTATTCCAGAGTTTTGAGCCAACTGTTGATTGTTGACGGTTGACTGTTGACGGTTGACTGTTGACGGTTGACCGCGCCAATTTTAGATTTTAGATTTTAGATTTTAGATTATTTCGGTTCATGCCCCGCCTCCGAAGTTCAGATCGCCGGAAGCCGGCGCTCTGACTTCTCTCCTTGTGGGTGGAACAAATCCAAAATCGTCAATTTAAAATCCCCAAGCTGCATCCCGGAATCGGTGTAGTCAATCCAAAATCGTAAATCCAAAATCCAAAATTGATTGACTGTTGACGGTTGACTGTTGACTGAGAAAATTTTTTCTCCCTTGTCTCCTTCCCTTTGATACATAGCAATGCAAATTTTTTCATCGAGACTGCCTTTTGAACAATCCTCATAACTGATGACTGATTGCATAAATAGCTACTAGCAATTACCATACATTTGATATAAGAACATACAGCAGATTTTTAGTTGATGAACTACACAATTTAAGTTGCAAACCTAAGTCAAATACCAAATACCCATTTTGTTAAATTCGGCAACAGATTCACAGCTAAAAACCTAGATTCTGTCCGAATTTCTGCATTTAGAAGCCAGAACAACTGTATTGCCTGTTTAACTGATGAATTCTGCTGTAATGTTGTTAATTTCACAACCACAGGTAAAATATTATGTCAGTAGCGCAGCATCTCCAAAAATTTGGAAATCATTTAATTCTCGGCATTTCCGGGACTCAATTAAGCGACGAAGACAAACGCGCACTCAGTGAATTGCAACCTGTTGGCGTAATATTTTTTGCTAAAAATTTCTTAGATGATGCTACCTATGAAATTTGGTTGCAAACTTTTAGGGAATTGATCGATCAGATTCGCGAATACGCTGAACGGGATTCGATGTTTTTTAGCTTAGATCATGAAGGTGGTCGAGTTGTACGTACACCTGTACCAATTACGCGCTTTCCTTATGCTTTGTCATTGCAATCGCGATCGCGTCAGGTAGCTCAAGCCACAGCTGTAGAACTACAATCTTTGGGGATAAATCTCTCTTGGGCACCGGTTGCAGATATTTATTCTCATCCCGAAAATCCTGTGATTGGTTCTCGTGCTTTTGGTACAACAGCAGAAACGGCTGCTAAATGGGCGCGGGAATATTATTTAGGGCTGCAAGAGTCAGGAATTCTCGCCTGTGCAAAACATTTTCCCGGTCATGGTGATACTAGTCAAGATTCCCATTTAGAACTACCCATACTGGATCTTACCAAGGAAAATCTGCGCGATCGCGAATTAATACCTTTCAACGCTCTCATCGCTGAACAGATTCCCTTGATTATGACTGCTCATATTCTGTTTCCCAAAATCGATCCTGATGTTCCCGCTACTCTTTCCCGAACTATTCTCACTAACATTCTCCGGGAAGAACTAGGTTTTTCTGGGGTAATTGTCTCTGATGACTTAGATATGAAAGCTATTGCCGACCGCTTTACCACAAAAGGTACAGTAGCACAAGCAATTAATGCTGGTTGCGATTTGTTCATTATTTCTCGTAACATAAATTCATCTTCCTTAGAACGCACCTATCACATCGCCCAAGATTTTGGTGATTCTTTGGCTAACGGTAGCTTAAATGACTCAGTTGTCGCAGCAGCGCAACAGCGTATCGAAAAGCTGTTGGTTGTAACTCCGCAATACATTGTGCGCACTCTCGATCCAGAGACACTCACACAACATGCAGAATTAGCGATCGCCTCCTCCTACCAAGAGATTGGGTGACGAATTATAGCGGTTTTAGATCGCAAAGTGTGTGTTGATTTTGCAAAAAATTTGACTAATTGATGAATTTAATGTTATCAATAACTTCAAATACCAAACGCCATTACGTAGTAATACTGGGTGCCTTCGATATGGCTACAAATAATACAGGGAAGCAGTAAAATCGACCTGTAGCCATTTTTTGGAGTAGTGGTACAAGTATTTTCCTTATTTTCGGCTAGTCAATTTAGTTGAGTGCGATTTCATGAAAAAATATTTTGCACTGATGAGTCCCATCAGTACTTTCTCGCGCAATTTGCGACGACAGTTTGGTACAGCTGGACTGATGTTTGTGTTCTCTATTGTCGGTTTCTTGTTGGCGTTACTTTTGACTCAATTTCTCCTGAAATTCTCTGGTGGTTGCTTTTTCGGAAGTTGTCATAGTGCAGCAGAAGCACAATCCACCCCGCCAACGCAGATTATGTATATTTCACCCACAGGTGCTGGTAGCCGTAATGGTAGCAGCGCCAGTAATGCAGGATTACTCAAAGATTTACCGACATTTATCACCAAAGTAGGGCCAGGTGGTGAAATCAGACTGCTCAATGGCACCTACAACCAGCCCAAAAGCATGACAATTGCTAGCGGCGGCGTACCCGGAAAACCTGTAACCATCAGAGGTACAGATGCATCAGGACAAGAAACAACTATGCCTGTAATTATGGGTAATCGCACCAGTCCTTATCAACCACCTTCAATAGGAAAAAGCGGAGACAACCTGTTTAAACTGCTTCCCGGCGCTAGTTACCTCACTTTCCGTAACATTCATTGCATGAATATCGGTAATGGTTGCTTTGTATTTGCTGGTAGCAAAGGTAACGTAACTATCGAAAAAACCAAAGCTACCAATGTGCAAAGATTTGTTGAACATAAGCCAGAATCAACCAGTGCATCCGGTGCTTGGGAAGTAGCCAACGTTGTCATTAGAAATTCTGAAATTCAAGGCTTTTCTAAAGGTGCTATCCGTTTCGGTAAACCAGATGAAAAAGCCAACAACTCACCTGATGCTCATGACATTCTCATTCAAGAAGTCTTTGCAGATTCTCAACGCCAAGATGGTGATAACTTCTGTATGGGTGTCCACCTCCAAGGCGATGTGCATCACGTTAAGATGATCAAAACCACTATGAATAACTGTCATCAAACTCGTAAACCCAGTGATTACTGGAATGGAGATGGCTTTGTTGCTGAAGAACATGTCTCAGATATTTACTTTGAAGATACTAGTGCTTCTGGCCATACTGATGCAGGTTATGATATTAAAGCCAGCAACTCTGTATTAGTGCGCACACAAGCAGCAGACAACAAGCGTAACTACAGATTTTGGTCAACAGCAACTGTGCAAGATTGTGTAGGTATAGAACCTCGTTGTCGTGGTGGTAGAAGTTGCCAAGCTCAAGTTTACGTCACAGAAAAAGCTGATGCTAAACTTAACCGTTGCACATTTAAATCAACTAATCCTACAACCGATGTATTCCAATCTCAAGAAAGTGGCAAAATCACAGTTCAAGGAGGAACTGTAGAACACCGAGGTATTTTACAAAAAGTTGAAGGATCTCCTAGCTTAATTCAATTGAACAGCGTTACTGTCAAGCTGATTTAAGCATCTTACTAATTAACATTTGATCAATTCCACAGGTGCATCTACCATTAAATGCATCTAACATTAAAAGAAATATAGTTATCAGATTTGTTGGCTGGTGATGAGGGTTGAAATTTAAGCGCAAAGTTTTGCGCAGGTAAGCTCAGAGTTACGCAAAGAATGAGCTACGAATTTATGAAATGTTGTACTAAGTTCTGTATATGGTGAGAATCGTAATTTTGCAGAAATAGGTAAGACTGATGCAAAAACCCTTTTCAATTCTCTTACCTTTATGTCTTTTGTGTTTATCCGGTGGGATGCGCCCTGTTTATCTACCGAATCCTGGTATACATTGACCTATGAATAACTAATTAAATCAGGAAAACTTGGCACTTAATGCTCTGAATTTAGACAAATTGGCTGGTAACTGTGCTTGATGTTTTCTGTCTGATAATTTATTAGCACTGCCAAAAATTAAATGGCACTTACAGGTATTTTTTGACTGGCTAAATATGCTTGGCGTTCAGCTTCAATTTCGTCAACAATCTTGGCACAAGTAGCTAAATCGAAGCGACTAAAATCTGCGTTACTCGGCTTAATACCAAAAATTGTCTTACCAATTTTATGGGTAGGTTTAAACAGTCCCCATTTAATTATTTGATTCAGTAAACGATAGGTAAGAATTAATTTTGCACCGCCTAAAGGATGACGCTCGCTAATAGGTTGATAATTGGCTTCGTTAGCATAGTCATCGATAATAATTAACCCACCTTCGCACAGCAGAGGCCAAAATAAGAAAAAGTCTCGATCAATCCGTCCATCTGCATCATGAACAAAGGCTGCTAATTGAGGAGTTTGAACTAAAGAAATGGCTTCATTACCATTGTTAAATGTGAGTTCTTTGGGGAACAAGCGTATTTGCTCGCTTACCCCAAATTTGCTAAAATGACTGTTAATTAGTTGCAAATTTTCAGCGTATCCACCCACATCTACACGTGTACCACCTTCGCACTTTTCTACTACAATTAATTTAGATTGTTTTTGCTGATCCTTGAGTGCCCAAGCTAGTGCAACGCTTCCTGTACCTGTGGCTCCGCCGACTTCGATAATATCAAGGTCGGGTAACTGGGAACAAAGATCGTACATTTTTCGATAAACAATAGGCAGTAACATGCCATTTGTTTCTGCGCGTAATTTATAAAATCTAGAATTTGTAAATTGCTCATAAGAAAGCACCAGGCTTTTGACAGACTGCTTGAAGCTACTATTTAGTTGGAGCATTTTTTACCTAATGAGAGATTTTCATACCTTCTAGACAATAACACCGTATTTTTAGAAAAAAAATGTAATTTGAATAAACTATGGAGATAAATAAAAAGTTTTCTTAAAGATTATTGAATAGTATATGTCTATACTGTTTATCAAAAAAATCTCAAAAAATTTTTTTAATAAAACAGCAATTTTGCACTCAGTAAATTTTTATGCCAGTATCTCAAGATTACTGTTTTTGCAGGGAAACGTGTTTTGGGACATCCAATTTTTTAAATACCCAATAAATTTGTAGTGCGAGCGTCTCGCTCGCTGGTGTTCAAAAGCGAGCAAGATGCTCGCACTACGGAATATGGGTAATTTATTTTTTGTAAGTCCCTTTATTTTACATTAAAAAAATCTGTAATTTCTATTAATAAACCTCGTCCATTTTGAAACCAGGAGTAGTGCGGGCAGCGTTCGACTGAGCGCTCACGCCGAAGTCTTGCCCGCTACTACCACCAGGGAGCAAGATGCTCCCACTACTTTTAAAACTATGGTTATCAAAATAGATGTGGTTTAATTTTTCAGAAAAAATATAAGTTTTAAGTATGGGAAAAATTTTAAAAATGAGGCGAATATAGCTTACAGCTATTTTTAGGTAAATAGATCACGCTGTAGGGGGCACGGCACCGACAATCGTTTGGTACATACAATAATTTTACTAGTGCCGTGCCCCTACGACAGATGTGATTTAAATAGGTGAAAACTGCTGTAAGTTATAAAAATATCTTTAAAATAATAGAGAGCATCCCAAATGTGCAAAAACGCCCTCACCCTATAAGGGTGGGGCTAGAAATACGAAGCCTGCCTACCCTTCGGGAACGTCTTCGACGAACGCAGGCTAAAAGTTTGAGAGCCTGC
>NZ_CAWPNJ010000036.1:0-95656 GCF_963889195.1 Calothrix sp. FACHB-168 | reverse complement strand
TTTTTTGGGGCGCTTCCCCTACCCGTTTATGGTGTATTTTTTTAGTTCAGTAAATCTGTTGCTGTTATTTTCTGTTTGCTTCCATTTAGTCTAAACTCCAGTAGGAAGCTTTGTCGAGCGGGTACGCTCGCCCGCTTCGCTAACGGACTGTTTACAAATAGCCAGAGCATCATTCCAGACTACGCGAACGCAACCAAACAACTGAGCTAAAAGCTGTTGCTGTTGGTCTGTTGGGTAGAAACGGAATTGATATCTGGCTTTCATTGGATTCATTGAAATCTGCTATTATTGTATATCATAACGATATACAAATCAATGAATAAAAGTGTGTTTTTTAGGCTAACAGAGGAAGAGTTGGCGCATCTTGAAGAATACTGCCAATCGACTAAAAGAACAAAATCCGACGTACTTAGAGAATTGGTTCGGAAGTTAAAAATTAATAAAAAGCCGTCCTAGAAGGACGGGGCTTGTATCCCATTCTTTTGGTCAATGGTCAATGGTCAATGGTCAATGGTCAGTGGTAATGTTAGTGCGATCGCTCTTCTTTAATTTTGCTATGCTGACGTAGTTGCTGTGCTAGCTGTGCTGCTTGTCTTTCGGCTTTAAAGATATCTACTTTTTGCATTGTCAAGATAAATGACTGATCTTGCTTCTGGATTACCCAAGGAACGCTAACTGGTAAATACTCGCAAATGCTTTTGTATGGCTTACCTTTTTCTTGCAGTTTGCTAGCGGTTGTCTTGAACTCTAAAATCATTGCTTCTAACTGTGCAGCCATTTGATTGATGCGTTGTGCTTGCACTAGTAAAGCATCCGTCTCATTATCTTGATTATCCTCTGGCAATTGCAATGGCGCGATCGCTCTTGTGGCTAATGCAGTTGATATAGTTTTTGTCTGTAACAGTGCAATTTCATGCGAATAAGCTTTGATGTTGTTGTCTGCGTAAGGTTTCATGGTGTTGCTGATGATGGGTAACTGGCGTTGAAGGTATTTTAACAATATTTAGTACAAGAGTACTAAATATATGTACGGATTCGGTGATGGCTTTTGAGAAAACAGAGGGGAAAATCTAATTTATAGGGTGAAGATTGTAATAAATTTTACACAATCATATTTATTTAAAACCTAAGTGTAGGGGCAGGTAAGGTATGAGGAATTACTAATTACAGGTAGTTTTAGGAGAAATTGCTCTAGGTAAAAAATTTAGTTAAATTTCTATATTGAGATTAATAAAAATATTAACGAATGATTCGCAGCTAGTTGTACCAGAAACAGCAATTAATTTTGAATAATTAATCGCGAATTATTTGATAATTTCTGCGCCATTTCTCTAAATTTTCAATAGTGACTGATTTAGTGACTACGTTGACACCATTACCTCGCCAATCCACTTCTGGATCTGTGGTAAATACGCCACATTCTAATTGCTCATTTCTAATATGCCAATATTCACTAAATCGGCTTTTTAAGGTAATAACTTGTTCAAAAACTTTATTTCTATGCTTGTTTCTGCGTTTTCTTTCTGTTGCTCCTGTTGCTTCTGTATCAATAAATTTGGTTTCAATCAAAAGTATATTACCCCGATTTGTGAGGTAAACGAAATCACATTTACCCAAGTCTGTATAATCTGCAATTGGTGATTTTTCAAATAGCAGTAATTCAGTACATGAAGGAAATAAGGCTTTGATATTTAAAAATAAATAGGCTTGCAATAGCAGTTCCTTGTCATAGGGAAAAACAATCACTCCTTCAAAAAATTTTTTGATATCCTCATACGTTTGGGGTTGAACTCTTTTACAATATGAGACAAATTTATGTAGATCATTGACGATCATCAAATCCTAGCTCCTTCCCCTGACTATTGCCTAAATGGCATAGCATCAAAAGATACCACTTAATTAGGGAAGTATCATCCGCATAAGTAACGAAAAAACCAACTACAGGGGCTTTTGTCTCCGGCTATATACTGTTGACGTTGTAGTAAATGTTATGTCAAGCTCTTTCAGAAAATATAAGTAATTACAAGTCAACGGTCAACGGTCAACGGTCAACGCTCAACAGTCAACAGTCAACAGTCAACAGTCCTGACAATGGATTGTGTAATTTAAAAGGAGAAAAGCTGACCTTAACTACTTGTTAGGGGTTTGATATGTGCTGGAAATCTAGCATTTTGCAGAGCGATCACGGTGCTGAGAGAATCTTGTACCCAAAATTGACGACCAAATCTGACAAGTTGTCGAGAATTTCCATCTTTGACTACGCCAATTACAGGGATTTTCGCTTTATCTTTGTCTCCTGATTGTTCTTTTAAAACGCTGCGTAAGCGATCGCGTTCTTCGATGTTGACTGCTTGAGAAGGAGTGAGTTCTACCATGATCATTTTGACGGTATCAACTACCTCCGCATCTTCAACAATAAATTGCGTTTGTTCGTCTCTGCGGTCTACTTTTCCCCAAATAATTAATCTCGCATCAACTTCGAGCAGGGAACTAATTCGCTCGTAAGTTTTGGGAAAGACTACAGCTTCTGACTGAGTAGTTAAATCTTCGATTTGTAAAATAGCCATTGGATCGCCTTTTTTGGTGATCACTTTTTTCACACCATTCAGCATAATCACCGCACAAACTAGTGTATCTTCCCTTTGTTCGCCAAGCTGGGAAAGATTAATTGGCGCTAAAACCAAGGATGATTGCTTAATCGCTTTCAGGGGATGATCTGACACATAAAAACCGAGAATTTCTTTTTCCATCCGCAATTTTTCTTGGGGAGGAAAATCGGAAACAGCTTGAGCTTTCGGTGCAATTTCAAAAGCATTATTCGCTTTTTTCTCACTACCAGCAGAGAAGCCCCCTAACAAGTCAAAAATACTACCTTGACCACTAGCTCTATCTTTAGCACGAGATTGTGCCCAATCATACACAAGTTGTAAGTCTTGAGTCAGCTGGTGACGGTTAGATTGGATTTTGTCGAAAGCACCGCAAGATATCAGCGATTCCAAAGTCCGCTTGTTAACAGCACGTAAATCGATGCGATCGCAAAAATCACCCAAAGATTTAAACTCACCGCCTTCCTCTCTGGCTTCTAAAATAGAAGCGATCGCATTTTGTCCCACATTGCGAACCGCCGAAAAACCGAATAATATTTTGTTGCCTGCTGGTGTAAAATCTACCCCAGAGCGATTAATATCTGGCGGCTCAATTTGAATGTTCATACTGATACAAGTAGCAATATATTTTTGCACCTTGTCAGTATCGCCACTATTAGCCGTCAACAAAGCGGCCATATATTCTAAAGGATAATTAGCTTTTAAATATGCTGTTTGATAAGTTACATAACCGTAAGCAGTAGAGTGAGATTTATTAAAACAATTAGAAGCGATAAAACCATTTTCAATCGCAAAATTATGGTCTTGCTCTACGCCAATATCGTAAACATTTTGTACGCCCAAGGATTTACGTGTAATTATTTTGACCATAAAATTAATATCTTCAGTAAATTTATGAGATAGAGTAAACAGCGATCGCGCTTATTAGCTAGGTAATGACAATAATATAAAATCTATTGCACAGTGTAGGGGCTAGGGGCTAGGGAAGGGGGACAAGGGGACAAGGGGGACAAGGAGGACAAAGAATTTTAGATTTTAGATTTGCGATTTTGGATTCTAATCTAAAATCTAAAATCCAAAATCCAAAATTGTTTCAATCCCCCATGCCCCATGCCCAATGCCCAATTCCCAATCATAATGTACTAAAATCAATGACTTGAGACATAAAGGAAGCAATCATGGCATTCATCCGCGAGTTGCACGAACAATTAATTAAAAAAGAACGTTCTGCTGTTGAAATTACCCAAGAAGCTTTAGACCGCATCCAAGCTTTAGAACCGAAATTGCACAGTTTCTTGTGTGTAACTGCACAACAGGCGTTAGACCAGGCTCGTGCGGTGGATGCAAAAATCGCAGCTGGTGAGGAAATTGGACTGTTAGCAGGAATTCCTATCGGGATTAAAGACAATCTTTGTACTAAAGGCATTACTACTACCTGCGCTTCCCGGATTTTAGAAAATTTTGTACCGCCTTATGAATCAACAGTAACGCAAAAGCTGGCTGATGCTGGGGCAGTGATGGTGGGTAAAACCAACTTGGATGAGTTTGCTATGGGTAGTTCCACAGAAAACTCAGCTTACCAAGTGACTGCGAATCCTTGGGATTTATCGCGGGTTCCTGGCGGTTCTTCTGGCGGTTCGGCTGCGGCTGTGGCGGCTGATGAATGTGTTGTCGCCTTGGGTTCGGATACTGGCGGTTCAATTCGTCAACCGGCTTCGTTTTGCGGTGTAGTTGGCTTAAAACCGACTTATGGCTTGGTTTCGCGTTATGGATTAGTGGCTTACGCTTCTTCTTTAGATCAAATCGGGCCGTTTGGGCGGACAGTAGAAGATGCGGCGATATTATTAAGTGCGATCGCAGGTTACGATCCGAAAGACTCCACTAGCTTAAAGGTGGAAATTCCCGATTATGCTGCTACCTTAAAGCCAGACCTGAAAGCGAGGAAGAAAATCCGCATCGGTATCATCAAAGAAACCTTTGGTGAAGGTTTAGACTCGGTGGTAGAAAAAGCAGTTACTAAAGCCATCGAACAATTACAACATTTGGGTGCAGAAATTCACGTAGTTTCCTGCGCTAACTTCCGCTACGGTTTACCTAGTTATTACATCATCGCCCCATCAGAAGCATCAGCTAACCTCGCTCGTTACGATGGCGTCAAGTATGGCTTACGAGTTCCTGACGCTGATAATTTGCTGTCAATGTACACTCGTACCCGCGCTACAGGTTTTGGTTCCGAAGTCAAGCGGCGGATTATGATTGGCACTTATGCCTTGTCTGCTGGTTATTATGATGCTTACTATCTCAAGGCGCAAAAAGTCCGGACTTTAATTAAGCAAGACTTTGAAAAAGCTTTTGAACAAGTTGATGTCTTAGTTTGTCCTACCGCACCCACGACAGCATTTAAAGCCGGGGAAAAAACAACTGACCCCTTGAGCATGTATTTAACCGACTTAATGACAATTCCGGTTAACCTTGCCGGTTTACCAGGCTTAAGCGTACCCTGCGGATTTGACGAGCAAGGGCTACCTATTGGCTTACAGCTAATTGGTAAAGTACTGCGAGAAGACCAATTATTCCAAGTCGCTTACGCTTATGAGCAATCAACTAATTGGCACATTCGTCAACCAGAGATAGGTTGATGGTGGGCATTGGGCATTGGGCATTGGGCATGGGGCATGGGGCATTGGGCAGAGACGCGATGAATCGCGTCTCTACAATTCTTATCTGTTCCCCCTTCCCTTGTCTCCCTTGTTCTATTTACAACACGGTTTGCTTAAATAGGGAAGTGTTGCAAATTATTGTATATAATAGTACTAATAATTCAAGCTCATAAAGTTTTTCTGTTTGGGTTTATCCTAGCTGGGCAATTACCAGTTAGGATATTTTTTTATGTTTACAGATAATAGTAATTTTACTGATTTAGGTGCATGAACATAGACAAGCTGCAACTACCATTAGATTTGTTGTTTAAGGTGCTACTGTATTTTGGGGTGATTGTTGCGATCGCATATTTTGCTCTATGTTTATTTCTGTTTATTCAGCAAACTCGGTTTATTTTCTTTCCTTCTCCTACCCTAGAAAATACACCAGAGCTATTTAATATTGCTTATCAAGAAGTTTGGTTACCAGTGCCAGTGCGCTCAGGTAAGGTAGAACATATCCACGGCTGGTGGATTGGAGATAAACACCCCCACGGGAAAGTACTGTTGTATCTGCACGGTAACGGTATCAACATAGGTGCAAATCTTAACCATGCCTACCGATTTTATCAACTAGGATTTTCTGTACTTTTAATTGATTATCGGGGTTATGGGTTGAGTGGAGGCGGTTTTCCTAACGAAAACAGAGTCTATGAAGATGCGGCTACAGCTTGGAATTACTTGGTAAAGCAACTCAATATAGCACCAAGAGACATTCTGATTTATGGACATTCCTTGGGGGGTGCAATAGCCATTGATTTAGCTGTCAAACAGCCACAAGCAGCAGGGTTAATTGTGGAAAGTTCTTTTACTTCCATTCGCGAAGTTGTAGCCCATCGGAACATGTTCAGAATCTTCCCCGTCAATTTAATTCTGACACAGCGATTTGAATCAATTAAAAAAGTACCAAAGTTAAAAATACCAGTCTTATTTATACATGGTACAGAAGATTCAGTTGTACCGTCTTTCATGAGCCATAAATTATATGCAGTTGCGCCCGAACCCAAAAACTTAATTTTGTTTTCTAGTGGCGGACATAACAATGTTGCAGATTTAGCTCGCGAGCAATATCTGCAATGGATAAATGATTTTATGCAACAAATTTACACACACTATAAATAACTTGAAAATGGGCATGGGGCATGGGGCATTGGGCATTAGGCATTGGGCATTGGATTAGGGACTAGAGGCTAGTGAATCGGATCTGAGGGAACTCCAAAAAATAAATTATCCAACTTGTAGGGGCACGGCATATACAAACTTTCGGTATTACCAATATTTTATCGGTGCCGTGCCCCTACCCCCGTGGGTATTTTTTTAATTGGAAGTCCCTGAGAAGAAACATAATTAATAATGACTGTTGACTGTTGACTGTTGACTGTTGACTATTGACTATTGACTATTGACTATTGACTCTTAAGATAGATTTTCTCGTGAATAACTGACTAATAAAAATAATCCGGAACAGTTAGCAAATAAAAGAAGAAATTATACAGGTAGAACTACTATTTGCTCCAGTACTGGAAAGACTTAAATTATGACTATGGCACCTGTATATTTAGTCACTATTCCCGGCAATGCTCCTCTGGAAATTTCTCAAGAAGAATTGCGATCGCTCCTTGGTGAAATTGAAGCAAAACTCCATCGGAGTAAGGTTTATCGTCATGCTTTAGTCACCTTACAGCAGATGCTAGGTTCATCCGCAGAGCAAGCAAAAATTTTATTTAAAGCTGTCAGTAGAGAGGCTATTGGTTTAGCATTTCAACAATTTGCAACACATCATCAACAAGTTACAAATATCAATCCCCAGATAGATGCTAATAGTGATTACCCTGGTAACCAAATAGCAGAATCTAGTAACTCATCAGCCAGTTTAACAAGTATAAAGTCTCACGCTCAAGAACCTGTTAATCATACTAGTGAGAATAATTTACCATTACCAGCAGATACATCTATAGATTCAAACAAAAAACCAGAATCTAAACTGACAAAAACTACTTGGAAGCGGTGGTTAAATCATAATCAAAAAGCATCTAAAGTTGAAACAAACAAGCTAAGTGTCAATGAAGAGTATGAATTAAAATTGCGTCAAATTGGTCAACAATTTCAGCAAGCACGAGAATTAAAAGGATGGTCTTTAAGCGAACTTAAAGAACATACTCATGTACCCCTTCATCACATGGATGCATTAGAAAAAGGAAATATAGATTTATTACCAGCAGATGTTTTTGTCCGTGGTTTTATTAAAGTAATTGGTAATGTTTTAGAGCTAAATGGTACGGATTTAGCAGCGTCTTTACCCCAACCGGAAACAGTAAAATCACAAACAGCTTTACCTACTTGGTGTCAAGCGCAAAAAGCTACTGGTGGCTTTGGGATGGAACTTCGCCCCATGCATTTATATTTAGGTTATACGGCTTTTGTTGCTGGAGCCGTGGGAGGATTGTCTTTAGTATATCAACCAATAAACTCTGAGAAAACGCTGAATGTTGATGCAGATAATAAACCAGCTTCAACTTTACCCCAATCAACCCAGAATAAGAAAAGTACTGCTAAACCAGGAATTAAATCGACAAACACCAGCGTAATTGTGGGGCCAAATATTTCCCCACCAGAAGCATTGTAGTAGCGTGGCAAGGCTCAAATATTACAATATAGCTGTAGGTTGGGTTGAACGAAGTGAAACCCAACGCCCGGATAAATGTTGGGGTACCCTGCGGGAAGCCGCTCCGCGTCTACGTTCCTCAACCCAACCTACTAGCTGTAATTTTCGGTCATGCTTGCGTAATTCTGATGAATTGATCGCCAAATGGGTAGAGTAGTTAATTTTTGAAATTTCCTTACCGAAATTTTTGAGAAAGAATCGACACAGGTTTTTCTGAAATTTTTCTCAGGTATTTTGCAAACAGTCTCGCTATCAAGATTTCATCATGTCCAAATTTATAATTAGCGTAAGCGAAATGTAAAAAATAGTAAGTCAATAAACATTGTTAAATAATTTATTTTTGAACTAAATATCAAGAGTAACTCTCATTACATTTTTCGGACGGCTGAATAGGAACTATATAATCAAGCCCATCTCTGTCCGCGAATAGATAAAAATGACTTTTAACTCACAAAATCTTAGCTCAAATCGTAAATCTAAAACATTCAATAATCCAGAACGTTTTATAGAAGGTTGGTATTGGGCGATTCCTACCGATGATCTGCGGGTAGGTGAAGTAAAAGCTATTACTTTATTAGGTAGAGATTTAGTAATTTATCGCGGTAAAGATAGAAAAGCTGTCACTTTTGATGCCTACTGTCCCCACATGGGCGCGCATTTAGCAGATGGTAAAATTGAAGGTAATGGATTGCGTTGTTCTTTCCATCAATGGAAATTTGATCGGGAAGGATTTTGTGTTGATATTCCCTGTTTCGATGAACCCCTTCCTCTCAAATTAAAAGCTTGGCCTACCGCAGAAAAATATGGCATGATTTGGATTTGGACTGGGGAAGTTCCGCTACAACCTCTACCTTTTATTCCAGAGTTAGAAGCACAAGATTTTGATGTGACGATTATTTCTCAGTTTGTGACTAACTGCCATCCTCATGCAGTAATAATTAATGCAATAGATACTCAATATTTTAATACTCTTAAAAGAGTAGCAGCAGAAAATATTTTTGAACCACAAGAACTGAATCAATATGCTATTACCTTTACTAATAATCTACAAGGTAGAAAAGGTAATTATTTGGGTAAACTCATGCGTCCTTTTTATAAAAATGACCTGAATTATAGTGTTTGTTATTGGTATGGCAGTACAAGCATGGTAACATTTATACCTAATTCACTGCATTTGCATGTCATGTTTACCCTACGCTTAATTGCAGGAGGAAAGACTGAAGGATATACCCTATTGATGATGAAAAAACGTCAGGGAATGGTAGGTAAATTATATAATCGGCTTGTATTGTCGCTAGGTAAGGTTTTGAGTCAAGATTTTCTCAAAGTTGACGCTAAGATTTTTGAGAAAATTCAGTTTGATTTTAGAACACCTATTCAAAACGATCAAGCTATTATGCAGTTTATCAATCATTTAGAAAGACAGCCAGCTTTATCTTGGGGAACTTGGCAACAAGCAAGAACAAGCCGCGATACAGAAACCAGAGATAATAGGGATAAATGGCGGGATAATTTTAATGATTGAGTCAATG
Source organism: Calothrix sp. FACHB-168 (assembly GCF_963889195.1). Classification (NCBI taxonomy): domain Bacteria; kingdom Bacillati; phylum Cyanobacteriota; class Cyanophyceae; order Nostocales; family Calotrichaceae; genus Calothrix; species Calothrix sp. FACHB-168. The sequence goes on along the minus strand of NZ_CAWPNJ010000036.1, from coordinate 86,154 downwards.
GTCAATGGTCATTTGTCAATGGTCAATGGTCAATAGTCATTTGTCAATAGTCATTATTAATTATGTTTGTTATCATCTTCGATTCACTTGTCTCTAGCCCCTAGTCCCTAGTCCCTAGCCCCTAGCCCTGACGTATTTTGTTGTTATTAATTTTTTACGTTAACATTTAAATAAAAAGAAGTGGCAGAGCCACTTCGTAATTCCCAGGTAGAACCTAGAGATGAGTATAACTATTCTAAAAACTGGAAATCGTATAAATAGACACTGATTAATTGTATCTAAAGAATTCAGTGCGATCGCACTAATACAAGCTCACCTTACCCCTGTTAGAGAATTACACATCAAACAACATCCCATCATCAATTTACTAACTGTACAATGATGCCTTGCAGCTAGGTAACAGAGAATAAAAAGCCTGTTAATCTAGTTCGTACATCTGTTTATGTTGGACGAGAAGCGCTTGATATTTCTCGTTTGTCTTGGCTTGTATCCACTTAACTTTGAAGATGGCTGCTGATTCGGCTTTAACTTCATCTACTTCATAGGGAAGAATTTCTTTTTTCTCCCCACTATCTGGCGCAGTTTTTTTATACTTTCTGCCGCTTTTATGATTAGCATAACGGCGGGCGCGAGTATAACCCATTTGCAAAAACTTACGTGCCATATCTGCACCAATAAAATCATCTTGCTCTAAATAAGCAAGGAAAATATCATAGATTTTTTCGCTGGATTCTCGCGCAATATCGGGATTTTTGAATCGCCAATAAGGTAGAATTTCTGATTTGTAAGGTTCTACCAAAAGTACACCTTGTTCGCCTTTCCCTACGCGATAAAGTTCAGGATGCTGGCGAAAATTGATGTTTGGGAAGTCTAAAGAATAATCAAAAGCCATTTTAAGAAGTAAAAAGTAAAAATTAAAAAGTAAAAAGTAAAAAGATAATCCCCATAAATAAATTTAGGCGCTTCGGGGCATGGCGGTGCCAGTGCCCCTACAATCAACGATAATTTTTACCTCACTAACTGGCAATCTGCTGTAAATTAGGGGCTGATATCTTTTTGATATTCGGTCTGTTTTTAGGATGAATCATAAACTTTCAATACAGAGTTAATCTTCTATCTTTGTAGGGAAAGTTTAATTACTTAGCTTCGCCAATTAACGTAAACGCCGCCCAAGCGCTTGGATTTGGATGCTGTTTCATGGTGACTAACATTGCTTGACGCAACGCCTGTGCTTTATCAGGATTTTTCTGTAACTGGCGGTAAAATTCCCCCATTAATAATGCTGAAGGACTATCGGGAATTGACCATAATGTAACAATCACACTCGGCGCACCGGCAGAAATTAAGGCGCGAGATAAACCAATGACACCATCGCCTGTAAGCTTACCTTGTCCGGTATCGCAAGCACTTAAAACAACTAATTCGGCGTTAATTTTTAAATCTAAAATTTCATTGGCAGTTAGCAAGCCGTTATCTTTACCATCAGGGGCGAGAGCGACTGCACCAGGGACACCCAAACCTTTAAAATCATCAAGTAAGCCGTGGGTGGCTAAATGAATAAATCTCGCTTGGGGTAATTTTTGAATGAAAGCGGCTTTGGTAGCATTTTTACCTGTGATGGCTTTGGTGTTTAACAGTTGTGCGATTTCTTTTGCTTCTTTTTCCGCACCTGGTAACGGAGTTAATTGTTGCGGTGCTTCGCCAACTTTGGGGGCAACGCTGGGCATGATAGGATTGCCCATAACTAGGGCTTGATTACCGGAAACTTTCTGCCGTTGTTTGCTAGTTAAATCTAAAACTTGAATTGCTGGGGCAGTGAGGATAGTGTGTTTTTCAATTAAATATTTACCTTGTTCATCTTGTAAGGCGGCGAAAGGGACAAGGAATAAAGATGATTGCGGTATAAATGTTACACGCTCATCAGGATTTTTTGGTAGCAAGTCAGCAATGGGATTAATTAGTAGTTGGTGAAGTTGTTGAAATCGTTGTTTTGCTAGGCTAGGATTGGGTTTGTAGCTGGACTCAAAAATACCCCGACTTCTGACGCCAATTGACTCGCGGCTGTTGGTGACTAATTTAGCTAAAGTTGTATTATATTTTTGACATAAAGGTTTAAGGTCAGTTTTGCGGAAAGTAACTTCACCAGTTGGTTTGATTACCCAAATGTAGAGTTCTGATTCTTTGGCTTCTAGTTTACTCTGAACTTTGAATTCATCAGTAATAATTGAATATTGCACGAGAGTAGTATTTTGTGATTTGGCAATTTGTTTAATCTCTGCAATATTTGGTGGCGTGGGGAATTGTTCTTTGGGATTAGCAGATAACCTCGAAGCAAGTAACTCCACAAAAGCCCGTCCCCGTCCCCGTTCGGATATTTCTAAAGCAGCATCAGTTTTATTTTGGGCAATGAGGACTTGTTGTAAAGTCTTATATATAATCCTTTGCGTTTCAAAAAATGAGACTTTCTCACCATCTTTTAAGTCTCGACCTCGGAGAGATTCCAAAACTTTAATGCCTGCAATTAGGGTACTCTCTGCTAAAGTGAGATTGTCTTGTTTGTAGTAAACAACTCCTAGATTATTCAGTCCTTTACCCTCACCTTCAAGGTTTTGAATTTCCCGTGATATCACCAACGATTGTTGTAGGTAGTTAATAGCTTGTTTGTAGTCTCCTAAGTCACGGTAGGCAACACCGAGATTTCCCAGTGAATTACCTTCACCTCGACGGTCTTTAATTTCTCGTGATATCGCCAAACTTTGTTGATGGTAGTCAATGGCTTTAGAGTAGTCTCCTAAGTCACGGTAGGCAACACCGAGATTTCCCAGTGTGTTACCCTCACTATCACGGTCTTGAATCGAGCGCGCGATCGCCAAACTTTGTTGATAGTAGTCAATGGCTTTAGGGTAATTTCCCAAGGAAAAGTAGGCATTACCGAGACTTCCCAGTACTCTTCCCTCACCTTGACGGTCTTTAATTTCTCGTTTAATAGCCAAACTTTGTTGATGGTAGTCAATGGCTTTAGGGTAGTCTCCTAAGCTATGGTAGGCAATACCAAGACGTCCCAGTGCATTACCCTCACTTTGACGGTCTTTAATTGAGCGCGCGATCGCCAAGCTTTGTTGATAGTAGTTAATGGCTTTGGGATAGTCTCCTAAGTTAAGGTAAGCACTACCGAGATTTCCCAGTGTATAACTCTCACTTCGACGATTTTGAATCGAGCGTGCTAAAGCCAAACTTTGTTGTAGGTATTCAATGGCTTTTGGGTAGTCTCCTAAGCTACGGTAGGCATTACCGAGACCTCCCAGTGCTTGACCCTCACCTTGACGGTCTTGAATTGAGCGCGAGATCGCCAACCACTTTTGATAGTAGTTAATGGCTTTTGGGTAGTCTCCCAAGGAAATGTAGGCATTACCGAGACCTCCCAGTGCTGCACCCTCAGATTGACGGTCTTGAATAGAGCGTGCGATCGCCAATACTTGTTGTAGGTATTCAATGGCTTTAGGGTAGTTTCCCAAGGAACCGTAGGCAATAGCGAGATTTCTCAGTGCCCAACCCTCACCTTGACGGTCTTTAATTTCCTGGTAGATAGAGAGTGCTTGTTGCCAAGACTGCAATGCTGCTGTAAATTGACTGGTTTGAAATTGCTTAAGACCTTGTTTTAACAGTCTTTCTGCTTCGGCTTTCCGCGCCTGTGGTGTTTGCGCCAGTACTTGTAACTCTCCCGGTGACGCCCAAAGGCTGAAAGTTATCGGCGTGGAAGCTGTAGCGATAACTAGGGCGAGGAAACTTAAACCAAGGTTGGGAAAACGCATAGGGAATTATGAATTATGAAGGATGAATTATGAAATTAAGATTGGGTGGGGAAGTAAGGGGGTTAAGTAATTAAGTTAAGCCGTTTGATGCAGGAATATGCTAAAGCGTTGGTGAATTTGGCTAAATTTTGGGAAAAATTAGCCGCAACACCAGCGTTATTTAATAGCTTATTACTCTATAGTTCTGAGCAGGGTGGGGGTTATGCAGTTTTGAGAGATGGGGCGACGGGGGGATGAGGAGATGCGATCGCTAAAATTGTCTACATCTAGGTAGTATCTAGCTTATAGTTTCAACCCCTAAGCTGACCCGAATTCAATAAACGACTACCCCGAATCAATAAACGACAACCCCAATTCAATGAACGACTACCCAAATTCAATAACGTCACATTGAAATCGGCACAAGGGCGGGGAAACCCCGCCCCTACCCGTCTATCACCTTTTTGTTTCAAATTGGTATGATGCCCAATGCCCCATGCCCCATGCCCCATGCCCAATGCCCAATGCCCAATGCCCCAAATTTAGCGTACAATTATTGTCCATCCTGCATCTGCTACCCCCCAACGCCCATGTATTGTGACTACCTGGTTCAAATTCTCACTGCCCGTGTATATGATGTTGCCCAGGAAACACCCTTAGAATATGCGCCAAATCTTTCTCGCAGGCTGAATAATAAGCTGTTGCTGAAACGAGAAGATATGCAATCGGTATTTTCTTTTAAACTGCGTGGCGCTTATAACAAGATGGTAAATCTGCCACCAGATTTATTAAAGCAAGGTGTGATTGCTGCATCGGCGGGAAATCATGCTCAAGGTGTGGCTTTGTCTGCTAGTCGTTTGGGAACTCAGGCGATTATTGTTATGCCTGTGACTACACCCCAGGTAAAGGTGGATGCTGTGAAAGCACGGGGGGGACATGTGGTTTTACATGGCAATACCTATGATGATGCTTATGCTTATGCCCGTCAACTAGAAGCGGAAAAGGGACTGACGTTTATTCACCCCTTTGATGACCCGGATGTGATTGCCGGTCAGGGTACAATTGGCATGGAAATTTTACGCCAATATCAACAACCGATTCATGCGATTTTTGTCGCTATTGGTGGCGGCGGACTAATAGCAGGAATTGCGGCTTATGTCAAGCGGTTGCGTCCAGAAATTAAGATAATTGGTGTGGAACCGGTAGATGCAGACGCGATGAGTCAATCGCTGAAAGCCGGAAAGCGGGTGCGATTATCCCAGGTGGGGTTATTTGCGGATGGGGTAGCGGTGCGGGAAGTGGGGGAGGAAACCTTTCACTTGTGTCAGCAATATGTAGATGAAATCATTTTGGTAGATACGGATGATACCTGCGCGGCGATTAAAGATGTATTTGAAGATACGCGATCTATTTTAGAACCTGCGGGGGCATTGGCGATCGCAGCTGCTAAAGCCTACGCCGAACGGGAGCAAATTGAGGGACAAACCTTAGTAGCTGTGGCTTGCGGTGCAAACATGAACTTCGACCGGTTGCGGTTTGTGGCTGAACGCGCCGAACTTGGGGAACGCCGGGAAGCGATTTTTGCAGTTACCATCCCAGAAGAAAGGGGAAGTCTGCGGAAGTTTTGTGAATGTATTGGCGATCGCAATTTAACTGAGTTTAACTATCGCATTGCTAGCGCCCAAGAAGCACATATTTTTGTTGGTTTGCAAATTCAAAACCGCGCCGATGCAGTCAAGATGGGCGAAACCTTTAAAGGCTGCGGTTTTCAAACTCTTGACTTAACCGACGACGAACTGACAAAACTACATCTGCGTCACATGGTAGGGGGACATTCACCGTTAGCAGAACATGAATTACTTTACCGCTTTGAGTTCCCCGAACGTCCAGGTGCGTTAATGAAATTTGTTGGTTCCATGAGTCCCAACTGGAATATTAGTATGTTCCATTACCGGAATAATGGGGCAGATTACGGAAAAATTGTCGTTGGTATTCAGGTTCCACCGCAAGAGATGACGGAGTGGCAGGCATTTTTAGATACTTTGGGGTATCAGTATTGGGATGAAAATCAGAATCCCGCCTACAAGCTATTTTTAGGGTAGAAACCACAAATTGTCCGGGAAAATTCTGGACTAAGGGACTTCCAAATAAAAAAATATACAACTATTTATTGTGGGGTGGGCGTCTCGCCCGCCCATAGTCAAAGGCGGGCAAGAATTCGGCGTGAGCGCTCAGTCGAACGCTGCCCACCCCACAAGATTGGATAATTTATTTCTTGGAAGTCCCTAAAGTCGCGATGAGGAATGTACAGCATATTTCAGGTAAATGAGGTACGCGCTTTGGGGCATGGCAGTGCCAATGCCCCTACAATTAACGATTATCTGTACCTCACCAACTGGCAATTTGCTATAAATTATTCATTCTTGTTGAGTAAGGATTCAAATTCGGCTTGTAAGGCGGTGAAATCTGCAACTCTGGCTACGATTAAGTTATCTCTGCCGGCATCGGTTAAGCGTCTTTTCCAATAGTTAATGCTGTCTGAGTTATGTAGCCAAAATTGAATTACTGTATCTACGACTCGATCTAGCTCCCATCCCCACTTTGTAGGGATTGTTTCTAGAGATTCTAAAAAAGCATCTAAGGTACAAATATGGCTTCCTAAATATTCTATACCTTGATGCGGTGATTGGCTCTGGCTCTGTTGTTGGTGATTAAAAAAATGTAAAACTGGAGATACTCCTACAATGTCAAAAGTATATTTCATTCCAGTCCTCCCGATTATTAATCGATTATATGAAAACTTGGTTTTAATAGCAATAATTATGTCTTAATTTTTCTGTTTTGGCATCCCTAAAAATGATGATTTTTGCTGATATTCTCTAAGTCAAAATTTAGTTACAAATTAGCACTCAAAGCCAGAGAGTGCTAATTTTTTAGCCGTTATATTGTGGACTTAATAAAGAGTTTTAAACATTAAATTATGGTTGTCACCTATCTTTAATAATTATTTAAGATTACTGGAGAATTATCCAGATAAGTCGAGCTAAGATGTCAAAGTCAACGCCGATGCAGGCGCAAATTGTCGCCAAGCCTGATTTCTGCATCTTTCGATAGAGGTAATTAAATCTACCCAACATGATATATTTCAAAAATTCATATCGCAGATGCTATGGCATGTCAAACTGTGAATCGTTGGGAAAATGGCAGAACGAAGCCGTTAACATGGGAGCATCCCAAATGTGCAAAAACGCCCTCACCCTATAAGGGTGGGGCTAGAAATACAAAGCCTGCCTACCCTTCGGGAACGTCTTCGACGAACGCAGGCTATCAAACTTTTAGCAAAAGAAGGCAGGCTTTGTTGGTATAGCAATACCCTTCTAGGGTATTGCGTCAAAATTGGGATGCTCCCGTTACCATTAGCTTTAAAACAGATTGAAGCAGTATTATATTCCTTGGGCGATCGCGGTGAAGATTTGCTAGCTAAGTATTTTTCCTCTGGGAGGAGTTAAGATTTTGCTCCCTGAGGTGAAAAGTAAGGTTGCTGAAAATGTTGAGATCAATCCTATTAATGGGCTGAAACAGTTCTACTTTTGGTTACCTCTATTCCCACAGGAGAAAAAATCATGACACTGCGATTTCTCTTACTCGCAGACAATTTACAGGATGCAACTGTTATTCAAGAAATGCTGGTGCATAGCAATCTGGATTATCAACTGCAGCAGGTGGGAAGTTACAGTGATTTTGAAACAGCGCTTTTTGCTGATGAATTTGACTTGATTTTGGCAGATTATACATTATCGCCAGCTCTAGAAATTGCTGCTAAATTACGTCCTGATGTGCCATTTATCTTTATTTCTGGCAGTTTGGGGGAAGAATTGGCGATCGCAGCTTTGCAACAAGGTGCAACCGATTATGTACTCAAGCAACGCTTAGAACGGTTAGTGCCTGCTGTGCAACGGGCATTAAAATTAGGTAAAGAACGCCGCGATCGCCAACGAGCAGCACAAGTTAAGGATGAACATGAGGAAGATTTACGCGCTATTTTTCACCTCACCCATGTGGGTATAGCGCAGGTAGATATAATTAGCGGGCGATTTTTGCGGTTAAATGCAGCTTATTGCCAAATTACGGGCTACTCAGAAGCGGAATTGCTGAGGATGACTGTTGATGATATCAATCATCCTGAAGATCGCGATCGCGATCGCCAACGGTTCATGGATTTTTTATCTGGCGCAGCTCCCGACTACCATTCAGAAAAACGCTATATACGTAAAGATGGTACTATCGTTTGGGTGTTGGCGACTGCCAATGTTATCCGCGATACCCAAGGGCGAGGGCTGCGTACTGTGGCTGTGATTTATGATATCACCGAGCGCAAGCAAATCGAAGCAGCACTGCGGCGTAGCGAAGAACGACTGCGAATCAGCCAAGAACTGTCTTTAGATGCATTTACGATTCTCGATGCGATGCGAGATGAAACTGGGGCGATTATCGATTTTGTTTGGACTTATGTTAACCCCAAAGCGGCGGAGATTCTGCAACATTCAGTGGAATATCTGCTCGGTAACCGTTTACTAGAAGTGCTTCCCGGTAATCGTCTGAATAGCGAATTGTTTAACCACTATGTGCGCGTGGTAGAAACTGGAGAACCGCAGGATTTGGAATTAAGCTACGATGCTGATGGTATTTGCGGTTGGTTCCGTAATATGACGGTGAAGTTAGAAGATGGGGTAGCAATTTTTTTTCATGAAATCACCGAACGCAAACAAACAGAACAAGCATTGCGGGACGCTGAGGAACGGTTGCGCGTAGCATTGCAAAATAAACCAATTACGATATTTAACCAAGATAGGGAATTAAAATATACTTGGATTTATAATCCGGTGCTGCACAAGCTAGAGGAAATGCTGGGTAAATGCGATCGCGATTTCTTAGCGCCAAAAGAAGCAGAAATACTAACAGCAATTAAACAGCAAGTTTTAGAAACTGGTATCGGTGCGCGGAAAGAAATTCAAATTACCAAGGATGGGAAGAATTATTATTACGATTTAACAGTAGAGCCTTTACCTCAGTCCGAAAACAGGCTTGCGGGAATTACCTGTGCAGCAGTTGATATTTCTGAACTCAAGCAAGCCGAAATTAACTTGCGTAAGAGTGAAGAAAGGCTACGATTAGCTATAGAATCAGCGCAAATTGGCACATGGGATGTTAATCTGCTCACAGGAAATGCTATTTGGTCAGAATTACTTTTTCAGATGTTGGGTTATGAACCAATAGCCACCGGGGAAGCGACTGAAGCTATGTGGTATAGTCGCATTCATCCTGATGATTTAGAGCGAGTTTTGCAAGAATGGCAGGAGTCTCAGCAAGAAAAAAGGCTATACCGCACAGAATACCGATTAATTCGGGCAGATAATCAGCAAATTGCCTGGATGACGGCTTTAGGAAGTTTTAGTTACGACCAAAACGGCAAAGCAGTGCGCTCAATTGGCGTGCTGTTAGAAATTAGCGATCGCAAACGGCGAGAACGGAATGCGGAATTTTTGACGGAAATCAGCCGCTATTTAGCTAAATCAGGAAATATAGATGATATATTAGCCAATATTACTAATAAAATAACTGTTTACTTCGATTTATCTCAGCTAACATGCTTAGAAATTAACGAAACAGGCGATCGCGGGCGAGCAATTTATGGGGAAGATACAACCAAAGAATATAGGTTAGCTGATGATTTGAGCAACAGCCAGATAGAAAATCTCCAATCTGGGGAAGTTGTTACCAACCAAGTACGCTCAGAGCTAATTTCACCTTTTATTAGGGATAAAAAGCTAAAATTCCTCCTAATTTGTCAGCGTCACCTAAACTCATGCTGGCGCACAGATGAAATTGAGCTAATCCAAGAACTGACTGGGCGCATTTGGCACAGAATCGAACGCGCTCACACCGAAGAAAATCTGCGGCGGAGTGAAGAAGAATTTCGTACCATTGCTAACGCCGCACCTGCCTTAGTTTGGGTTTGTTCGCCCAATGGCGAAATTCTGTTTTTTAACGATCGCTGGTATGAATTCACCGGACAAAGCCAGACACAAGCCTGCGGTTATGGTTGGACAACCGCAATGCACCCAGAGGATGCTGTACGCATTTTATCTTATTGGGAACAATGTCAAAAAACTGGCGAAACCTACGAAGGTGAAGTCCGCTATCGTCGTTATGATGGGGAATATCGCTGGCACGCTTTTCGCGCTTTACCACGCCGCGATGCTAACGGGCAAATTGAGGCTTGGTATGGTGTGAGTATTGATATCACTGCTCGCATCGCAGCTGAACAAGAACGAGAACGCCTAATTGCTCGCGAACGCCACTATATCAACCAATTACAGGGATTGAATCAAGCCGCATTAGCAATTAATTCTGCCCTGTCTGTAGAAGAATTATTACAAATTATTAACAACCAAGCAGCAGCAATTATTGGTACGCACCAATCTGCTACCACCATGATAATTGGTCAATATTGGGAACAGTCAATTCATGCAATGTACCTTTCAGATAAGTATGCAGCTTGGCGAGATTATGATGAACAACCCGATGGATCGGGGATATATGCGTATGTGTGCCGCATTAATCGCCCGATGCGCTTAACTCAAGCCGAACTAGAAGCACACCCACAATGGAAAGCATTCGGTAATCAAGCAAACAATCATCCGCCATTGCGGGGTTGGTTGGCAGTTCCCTTAGTAGGGCGCGATGGGCAAAATATCGGCTTAATTCAGCTATCAGATAAATGTGAGGGTGAGTTTACATATAACGATGAAGCGATTTTAGTCCAATTAGCGCAAATGGCCGCGATCGCAGTCGAAAACGCCCGCTTATACGCAGCCGAACAGCGAGCCAGAGCCGCCGCCGATGCGTCACGAGAAGAAGCTCAAGCCGCCAACCGCATCAAAGACGAGTTTTTAGCTGTGTTATCTCACGAATTGCGATCGCCCCTCAACCCGATTCTCGGTTGGGCAAAACTCCTGCAAACCCAAAAATTCACCCCAGAGAAAACAACCCAAGGTTTAGCGACAATCGAACGCAATGCCAAATTACAAGCCCAACTAATTGAGGATCTGTTGGATGTATCGCGGATTTTACGGGGCAAGTTAGTATTAAATATTTCTCCAATTCAGCTAGGATCGACTATTGACGCGGCAATTGAAACAGTACGTTTAGCAGCCACCGCCAAAGAAATCCAAATTTACACCCAGCTAGATAATTATGTTGGTACTGTATCAGGCGACTCTGCCAGAATTCAACAAATTATCTGGAATTTACTCACAAATGCAGTTAAATTTACTCCCCCAAAGGGGAAAGTAGAAGTATCTCTGCAACAGATAGATAATTTTGCCCAAATCCAAGTCAAAGATAACGGTAAAGGCATTAGTCCGGAATTTCTACCTGATGTATTTGACTATTTTCGCCAAGAAGATGGCGCAACCACCCGCAAATTTGGCGGATTAGGCTTAGGGTTAGCCATCGTCCGCCATTTAGTAGAATTGCATGGCGGTACAGTGGAAGCTGACAGTGCTGGTGAAAACTTGGGGGCGACATTTACAGTCAGGTTACCCCTGATGTCTAGCCAATCAACTGTAAATATACATCCTCGTTTATTGGAAATAGCGATTGATTTGAGCAAAGTTCAAGTCTTAGTAGTAGATGATGATACCGATAGCAGAGACTTTGTAGCTACACTCTTACAACAAGCTGGAGCCACTGTATATACAGCCGCCTCTGCGGTGGAAGCCTTGACAGCTTTAAGGCGATCGCTACCTGATATTTTAATTAGTGACATTGGAATGCCACAAATCGATGGTTATATGCTCGCCCAACAAATTCGCGCCTTACCACCAGAACAGGGAGGGAATATTCCTGCGATCGCCTTAACTGCCTATGCAGGCGAAATCGACCAAAAACAAGCGATTGCCGCAGGTTTTCAGCGACATATCCCCAAACCCATCGAGCCACAGCTGTTACTTAAAGCGATCGCACAGTTAATTCCCAAATTGCCATCCTAGAGACTTCTCGCAAGGGGGCAGGGGACAAAACTGTGTTCACAGTCAACAGTCAACAGTCAACCGTCAACCGTCAACCGTCAACCGTCAACAACTTAAACAGAATAATTTATTTTTTAGAGTTCCCTAAAACCTAAAAGCCAAAAAAAACCTCAGCTTAACTGCTGAGGAAAGGGGGAGAAAACCAAATAACGATGGGAGATACCGATACCGAAATCAAAATGAAAAATTTCCGCTAATAGCTAAAGCAATAACTTTTTGCTGTATTGTTTTATTTATTAACTTATGTAAACTAAATTAACAAAATTGTAACGATATGTCAACTAGCCTTGACAGTTAAAGATTAATAGCATTCATAAGAGGCACTTATCAGAAATATGAACGCAGCAGCAACGAGATTGAGCTTAAAAAATGAACTCCTGCAACGCATTGGCGAGTTAGGCTTACAGCAAAGCATATTTCCCTCAGCAGATGAAACATGCGATCGCCTCGTGCAACAATTAGAGAATATCAATCCATGCGATCGCCCACTCAGCATAGATCATCTTTCCACCCTATCTGGTGACTGGGAATTAATTTATGCTTCTCGCGGTACAGTAGTCACGCGCCGGCTAGTTTCCCTCAGAGGAATTGGCGCAAGAGTTAAAATTAAGCGCGTTTGGCAAAAATTAGTTGCAAGCCAAACCAATCAAATTTTCGCCGCCAACTGTGCTGAGTTCGATCTCCCATTGCTGGGAGAATGGCGCTTGCAAGCTGACGGCGTCTGGAGATGGGATCGAGATGAAAGGGATGCTAAGGTAAGTTTTGGGGCGTTTTCCGTACAAGCCACAAAGCTTTTAGGAATCTCCAACTGGAGTTTACCAGCATTAAAAATTCCGGTGCTGGAATCTATGCGAAAAGAAGCGCTGTGGACAACCTCTTACTTAGATTCACAAATCAGAGTTGGCAGAGGTGCAACAGGTAATTTATTTGTATTTCGCCGCCAAGAAGCGATGTTTAACTAAAATCGCTTCATCTCATAGACAATTAAATATGGGAGTTTGTATCTAGTTACTCAACCGCAGAAATAAAGAAAGTAGAAATAGCGGCGTAACCCACAAAGAAGATTAGAGCGCTAAACATATCAAGCTCCTATTATTACTCTAGTCATAGCTAATTATTGATGCTCATCATCATAAAACCATTTTTTAGCGATTGTATCTGCAACAAAGACTATTTTTGCTAATAAGTTTTTGTCCACAGTGAACAAAATTAGCCATTGAGAATTATACCTAAAGAATTACTGACAATTCTGTGCAGCTACCAGAGACTTTATCTAATTTGCTACCTGTTTGACTGCTGACTAAATTAACTAAAGAGTAGGATAGCAGCTAGGCATTGCAACTGTAGGATAAATATTTTTGGAGTGCAATTAGTTGGCAGATGAACATCGGTATAATTGAACCTTACAGTGATGGATTTATCGAAGTTATCCCAGATGGTGAAGGTAGCGACTATTGGCACATTGCAGCTATACACATCAATGGTAAAGCCTTTTGTCCTAGCCCTAAACTTTATCGTTCCGAAAAAATAGCCTTAGCAAAAGCAGCACAAATTTATGATTGGATAGCTGATAACGAGCAAGAAATCAGTGATTGGGGTGGCTACTGTGAAAAATTACAACTGATTCTCTGGTATCAACCAAAAGCGTCATAGTCTACCATTAGAGGTATGACTATCAAAGTGCGATCGCCTTTATTGTAAATCTGTAAAAGTGCGATCGTTTACATATTTTATTACCAAAAAATCTTAAAAAATAGTAAAAAAACAGGCTAGTAATTCTCATTATAAAAACACTACAGCAAACCGTTTAATAGTTACAAAAACCTATCCTCCTTGTCCCCCTTGTCCCCCTTGTCCCCCTTGTCCTCCTTGTCCCCTTTTGATTCATATATCAAATAAAATTTTTCTATCTCACCCTATCGGGAATTTACACATTTGCCCGCGTAATATTTATTTAGTTAATTTTCAACTTAATTTAAGATATGACTACTCAAGTCAAAAAAATCTGGCTGCTGAGTCTTACACTAGTTAGTTTTGGAATGCCACTATTATTTAAGTTGCATTCCTCTATATCAAAAGTGCCAAATGTTGCACCTCCCCCACCAAAAACCATCAGCTACGAACAGCGCACCTTACCGCAAAGCGTAGTGCATATCCTCTCAATTCCTACTGATAGCCGATTTCTCATCACACCTGCAATCTCAGATAAAGTAGCAACTGTAGATGAATTTAGCAAACAGCATCGAGTCAAAGCAATCTTAAATGCAGGCTTTTTCGATCCTGTTAATCAAAAGTCTACATCTCATGTCATGATTTCTGGGCGTGTAGTTGCAAATCCCCAAGATAACCCCAGACTTATAAATAATCCCAACTTAAAACCTTATCTCAGCAAAATTTTCAATCGCACAGAATTTCGTCGCTATCTCTGCGGAGAAACCGTCACTTACGATATTACCCCCCACAATGAATCACCTTTAGCTGGCTGTCAACTGCTTGATGCTGTAGGTGGAGGCCCCAATCTTTTACCAGAACTCACCTCAGAACAAGAAGGGTTTGTTGACAAAGTCAATGGACGAGATGCAATTGATAGTAATCGACCTAGTTCGAGAACTGCGATCGGGATTACTGATGATGGTAATATTCTCCTAGTCATGGTAGCCCAAAAACCCAATGTCCGACTAGCAAAATCGGGAATGTCTTTACCAGAATTAGCAGCTTTTATGCAAACTCTTGGTGCTAAAAAAGCCATGAATTTAGATGGCGGTAGTTCATCTTCTCTTTACTACAACGGTAAAACTTTTTATGGCAAACTAAATCTGGTACGCAAACCCATCAAGCGCCAGGTAAAATCAGTTTTATTGGTACAAGAGAATTAATCATAAGCAACCCTTGGTCAATAATCAAAGAGAATCAAAAATCAGAACAATGGAATTAATGTTATTGGCATAACTTTACATAATATTCAACATTATTACTGATGTGAAAATAAATCCATATCTAGGAAGCTATATAAGGTAGATTTATGGCATATTTATGAAATCCAGCATTTTCTTGAAAGTCGTGTTAATTCCTAGTTTAGCTGTATTAAGCTGCTTAACTACAGCACATACAGCCCTAGCCGATTATTTAACTAGTCAAGGTTCTGGAGGTAATTATCGTTATGAATTATGGTCTAGTGATGATAACGGTAGTTACTACTTAAAAATTTGGTCAATAGAAGCTAGTACCAACAGTAAATCCTACATTACAACTCCAAGTTTTGACTCTAGTAGAGAGGCTCTAATTTATTTTGATTGTAATTATGCTGAAAAAATTTTACCTGAATGTCCCCGCTAAAGATGATGCTATTCATTAGCTAATTTTTGATTCTAGATAAAAATGTTTTTCTACTTGACCCCTGCTTAATATCCAGCAAGGTAATATATATAATCCGGTTGCTTCATCACTTGCGAAACCTTATGAGTTGAACGCAACATAAACAAAATAGCAGCCGTGACTAAACCAATTACTGCACAATCAGGATTAATCAAATTTGCTAAAATGTAGCCCAAAGTTAAATTAAGTACCAACGCAGGAATAATACTTTTAACTACCATAGCTGCTTGATTCAGACTAAACAACAATATTGAATTTAATAAACCGATAACAAAAAATAAATAACCTAAGCAACCAAATAAAGATTGTAAATTTGTTTGTAAACTCCAACTTTCTGGCTTTAGCAAAAGAAACGTAATAGTCACACAAAGACTAAAAAATATCACAGTTAAGCCCACAGTTAACCAGTAGCGATAAGACAATTGACGATAAAATTTAGCCAGTTTTGTTACATTTAAGTTTTTCGAGTTTTTAAACCAATAACTAATAAAGCGATAACTTAAATATTCCACGAATGGAACCAACAAAAGAAAATTTATTAAAGCTAAATCCATAGCCTGTTGATAGTCAGCATGAATCGCAAAAACTAGCCCCGAAGCAGGATTTACAGCCCAACCAGCCACAATGCGATCGCCAAAAATAAAACTAAAATAAGCTATACCATAAAAAAAGTAAGGAGCTAATAAATATACCAGCGCACTCAAGCGAGGTAAGGGAACTTTTGTTGCAGTAGTTTGACTTGCTTTCTTATCTTTACCAAACCCAAAACCAACTAAGCAGATTACTACTAATAAAGTCGCAAACATACTAATAATTTGGGCAGTTAATGCATCTAAATTTACCCAAACTCTTAACAATACAAATAATCCACTTAACCCCAACATAATTATTGGCGTACACCAGCGTAATTGAATCCCCACGGCTGCTAACAGCATCCAGAGTAAACTCAAAACTAAATAATATACAGCAGCTAAAATTAAATATTCATCAGCAAACTGACCTTGATAAAAACCAAACCATAGCCCAAATAAACCTACAATAATACTAGTAGCTGTACCTAAATAAATAATCGGCAAACAAACTCTTCTAGCTTGTATTGGTTCGCCTAACTTCAAATAAAATTCTCCCCTCCGGCTAATCATCTGGACAAATCCCCCACTAATAGTCAGACTTGCCATAGTTGCCAGAGTAATTAGTGAAGCCAGTTCCGGAGGTAATAGCGGCGATTGATTATCTACATCGAGAGATTCTAACAGCAATATCAACAGCAAAGGTAGAGCAAAAACAAAACTTTGTGAGAATTGCTCAACAAAGATTTGCATTTCTTTCAACAAATTCCGCCAAAATTTTTTCTGCGGCTTGATGACTTTGGCTGCTAAAGAGAAGTTATGAGTTTCATAAACATACTTACCCAAAGATAAAGCATCACTAAAACCAAATTCCTGCTGAATAACTCTATCTGTATAACCTAACGATTCTATAATTGCCGTAACTTGCCAAAAATCAGCAGGTGCAGAACTAATTTCTTCAATAGCGCTAACTAACTCAGATAATTTATCATCTTTTGAAATCATAATTTTGTATTTACATCAAATCTGAGGAACACCATTAAGGGCACAATATTTTGTGCCCCTAAGATTATTTGTATCTCACAAATTGCCGCGAATTCAAAGCTAAATGTTTCTTAGCTTACATAGCTGAAACTGCTACTAGTAAGATTCAGACTATTAAATCCTTGAATAACTCCAATTAGCTCATCCTGACCACCAGTTTTTAAGTAAAGCGCACTATGGAAGCCCAACGACAAACTAAATGAAAGATTATTAATTCTATAGTTAGCGGCGCTACCAAAGAGTTGGATTTTATCACCATCAAAGGTACTAAAGTCTGTAATTAGAGCATAGTTACCTGTTCCTGATGTCAAATTATTTCCATCATCGTAGTAAGCCTTAGTTCTATCACCTAAGACAAATAAATCAGCTTGGCTACCACCAGTTAAGGTATCAATCGTTCCTCCACCAGGCAATATATCGTTGGGGTTTACACCAATTAGAGTGTCATTCCCTCCGTCACCAACTAATCGATCATTATTCCAACCACCGATGAGAGTGTCGTTATTTGAGCCACCAAATAACGTATCGTTACCAGCGTCCCCATAAATTAAATCATCCCCTAGACTTCCAAAAACGTTATCGTTACCATCCCCACCATAAACAACATCATTACCCTCTCTAGGATCTATGGTGTCATTACCGCCAAATCCGTTAATGATATCTTTACCGGCAGTACCTGTAAGGAAGTTACCAAAAGAGTCACCGTTAATCACATTATTAACAGTAACGCTAAAAGTATCATCAATAGTTTTACCGCCAGATGTACCACGCACAGTCACTTGTGCAGTACCAAATTGATTGGGTAAATATTGCAGAGTTAAAGAATTACCCACAATCGAAGCATTCACCAAGGTGCTATTGCTATTAGTGACAATCGACTTAGTAATTGCCGCAATGTCGTTATCTATATCAGTAAAGACACTACCTAAATTAATAACAGTATTGGCAGACCCTTCATCAACAACAACATCGGCAATTGGAGCAACCACAATTGGTGCATCATCTACAGGCGCAACATTGACTGTAAAGGTATCATCAACAGTTTTGCCATTTGATGTCCCAGTAATAGTAATTGTCGCAGTTCCAAATTGGTTAGGTAGATAATCCAGAGTCAAATTATTGTTAAGAATGCTGGCATTAACTAAGCCACTATTGCTATTTGCTTTAACTGTCTTGGTAATGCCAGTAACAGCGTTATCAATATCTGTGAAGACATTACTTAAATTAATTACAGTATCTGCTGCATCCTCAAGTACACTGACATCAGCAATCGGGTTAGCAACAGTTGGTGGCGCATCTACAACTAATCTCACCCTACCAGTATGTTGGGCAAGACCGTTAAAAGTCATCTCGACAATCTCACCGTTACGAGTCGTACTGCTTGCACCTTCGGTTACTACACTCAATGCACCGGGATTTTTGATATCTAAGACAACTTTACCTTCACCAAAGAAGGAAAATTCTAAATCTGTACCATTACCAACAACTGAAGTTAATTCGGCACGCATTGGTAGGTCAATAATCCGAGTCACATCATCTTGAGTTGTGCCCAAATTGATTGTAAATTGACCGCCATTACGTGGTAAAAATACCGTATCTTTATCGTAGGCATACCAACCATTGACACTTTTAATGGTTTGAGTGGGATCGATATTCAAACCAAAAGCGCCTACATCAGTAACTCCGGCAACAGTAGCAGTAATAGTATTTGCACTGGGATAATCAAGAGTTAATTGTGATTTCTCAAAAGTTCTAATGCGCTGGCTCAACTCCTCAGCCGTAATAAACTCTGTATTATCGTTGTATGCTCTGGCAATGAAATTAGTAAACATTGCTTGAGTGTAAGGCGAGCCTGAGTTATCCGTTGGATCTGTATCCCACACTGTTGGGCCATAATCATGCCAAGGAAAATGGATGATGGCTTGGGCTGCGCGATTTGTTAAGCCAGTGTATTCTTTGAGCCATTCTGCTTCCGCTTGTTGTGGTGTTAACTGGCGAAACTGCACCAGCGAAAAATCAAAGGACATGTTCGGAGCAAGATAAACATAATCCTTATTCTCCGGAAACAAAAAGCCAAAAGCATTAGGATAACCTGCACCCACACTTGCATAACCACCAGAAACATAGGATAAGTATTTCTGAAGCTCTTTGGAAACTCCTATACCTTCTGGCGCTCCGGGAATCGCAGCACCTGTAACGGTAATTCCTAATTGTTGCTCAATGACTAATTGTGATTGGTTAAATTCAAACTCCAACTTGGTAGCATATTGTGCATTAGTAAGAGTGGGACTTACAGGAGCCGATGCATTATTTTCTTTATATGTACTCTGATTTGTGTCTTCTGGGTGAGTGTAAGAGTGGGTACCAATTTCGTTTTGTAGAGCCAGCATCCGGTCATAGTAAGGCTTGGAGACAGTCCAATCAGTAAATTGCCCATTGGCTGGATTGTTACCGACGTTAATGTAGTATGACCCTACAAAGTTATAGTCATTTTTCCATTGCTCTAGAATTGGCAGCAGTTTATCGTAAACTCCTGGAGTGTTTCCATTTGGATTCACATCATCAGCTTCTTGAGACTGATCCATGTCATTGCGAGAAATAAAAATACTCGCATCCCGACTCATATTTAAAGCGACTTTGGGTTTCTCATCCAGAACAGCCCATTGCAATGCTTTCCACAATAAATTGTTATCCGCCATGAATCCCGGAGTACTAAAGTGGACATTTCTGCCTCCAGTTTCTGTGGCTAACACAGCATTGTCTTTCTGCCCATTGACCAGAAAATCTGCGAGAACTATGGGTGTTTTATTATCATTAGGATCAACATCACCATAAGTGTCATAGGTAATGTTATTGTAATTGCGAATTACCTCATCAGGATTGTACCCTTGCATCACTGGATGAGTAGTAATTTCAGCGTTGAGAACACCATTAACCGGTGTGGTGCTACCACCAGTTCTTTTCAGATTCAACAACTGCTCCATCCGGGTATAGGAATTTCCGGGTAAAGCATTACCGTTTTCATCGTTAGTTAAGAAATTTCCGGCGGTAATTAGACCAATGTTATATTGATAAACTGCCTTTGTGAGTGTCTCTTGAATGGCATCTAGTTTCGCCAGGGGTACATTTGCAAAGTAGGGAAATATTAGCGAATCATAATTGACAACTTTATTGATATCAGTTAAGTCATCCTCTGTGAGAATATCAAAGGGAATCCCTGCCTGCATCGCTTGGCTTTGCATCGACAAGAACAGTTGGTGATACGCTGTTTCGCTAAAAAATTGTTTCGCTGTAGTTGCAGAAAAAACTATACCTACTTTTTTACTCAGATCTGTTCTTGTTGGTAGATTTTGTGCCCCATATACTGTGTATTTTTGGGTAGCATAATCTCCCGGTATAAATGCCGTGTTATTAATATCCCCTAAAATATCAATTGCTTGTGGTACTGATGTTCCCAGATTCGATCCTGGTACGGCGAATTCAACTATTTTTTGATCGCTACTAAAGCCATAATCTAATGGTCTAATAGAATTTTCTCCGGCTGCTCCTGTGTAAAGATAGGGTAAGCCATCTGCTGCGAAGTTAACGTTATACTCTGCGCCCCCAGATGTACCAAATATTTGATAGCCTGTCGTAGAATTTCTATCTGTATTTAGCCATAATGTTGTGTTTGCACCTATCGCCAGGTTATCTGCCTTTAAGGCAAAAACATAGGCATCACCTGTATACTTCCCATAGATTTCAAATCCTTGTACTCCTGTTCCGGGAAGAAAATCTAATCTATCCTTTGCTGTCCAATCGCTGAGGTTACCATCGAGGGTAATATTACCGTAAGTTGTTGCTAGCTCTAATGTTCTAAGTTCTCCATCGATAAGGACACTGGTTGTATCATTCTCATTTTTCAATGCTGCTAGTTGAGTTGGCTTTAACTCTTTACCTTGAACTACTGCTGAAAAAATTGCACCTTCATCGCCCTGTGCATCTTGGCTATTTATTTGCGAGTCTATATAGTGTCCGAGTTCTTCTATTAATACATCGACACTTTCGGTAGAATCGTTTAACAGTGTTTTTGATAGATAAATTGTATTGTTGAAACTACCAAAAGCTCCTTTTCCTCCGTTTATTTCTGATGCCTCAACTATTTCAATGCTGGGTAAGCTGGAATAATTAATGATGTCGTCAATTAGCTTCTGAGCTTTTTCTTTATCCCAATTTTCACCAAATGCTAAATTCATTTTTTGTGAATAATCAGCAGAGGTGAAGAATTCACTAATGTTACCGATTGCTCTTTTGAGCAGTTCTTCTAGCTTGATTAGTTGCAGGTCATTAGACATGTGATTTGCTTCTCCAAGAGGTAGATTTTCGAGAAAAATTTATGGTGAAAATTGATATGTGATTTCGGCAGAAATATGTCTGCATTTCGGCAGCAATTGACCACTTGAACTTAAGGAGTCGTGTAAAAATAAGTTGAACAATTTAATATTTGTAGTGCGGGCAGCGTTCGACTGAGCGCTCACGCCGAAGTCTTGCCCGCGCGAGCAAGATGCTCGCACTACTTATTTTTACTTAATGCCTAAATGGAAATATGCAGTTATATCTGCCAAAATTTCCACAACTTTCTAGATTTACCGATTATTAACCAGGCTAGGCTATTTATACTTGCAGCCAAATTCCTTGTCTTCTCCAAGTTTGCTCTAGCAAAAATTTCTCTAACATTTGTGGAGAAATAATGGACTTTTGTACTAATATTTCCCCTAATTTTTGCTGAGTCAGGGCTTGCTCTTGTAATGCTTGTGCTAATTGAGTAGGTGAAATCTTTTTGCTTTCTAGCAATAGCGCACCTAGGCGAAAATTCTCTTGGGCTAGCTGTTTTTCTAATGTAGCCAGAGCAATTAATTTTTTTTCCCAGTTTAAAGCTGTAGAGACAATGGTTGCTAAACTGTTATATTTGGGTTCCCAACCTAAGATATTGCGAATTTTATCAGAACTAGCAACCACACAAGCTGGATCGCCTGCGCGGCGTTGGTGTTCAATTACAGGAAAGTCTACTCCAGAGATTTTCTGTACCATCTTTAAAACTTCGCGCACGCTATAGCCTTGGCCATAGCCACAGTTGAATATTTGACTCTCATTTCCTGCTTCTAGATAGCGCAATGCATCTACATGGGCTGTAGCTAAATCTTCTACATGAATGTAATCTCTAATTCCAGTTCCATCTGGGGTGGGAAAGTCGGTGCCAAAGATACTGACGGAGGGACGACGACCTAGAGCTGCATCACAAGCTACTTTAATTAAGTGTTCGGCTTTTTTTGCAGATTGACCTAATTTTCCGGTGGTATCTGCACCGGCGACGTTAAAGTAACGTAAGATTGCGTATTTTAATTCTGATGCTTGTGCAAAGTCTTGAATAATTTGTTCGCTCATCAGTTTGGAGCGACCGTAGGGGTTCATGGGTTTGGTCGGTGATAACTCTGTGACTAGATTGTCTTCAGGTTGACCATAAACAGCAGCTGTACTGGAAAAAATTATTTTTTTAACATCAAATAATTGACAACAACGTAATAAATTTAGGGTGTTAGAAGTATTATTACTATAGTAGTCAAGAGGTTTGACTATTGATTCTGGTACAGATAGATAGGCGGCGAAATGCAAGACTGCATCAAATTTATGTTGACTAAAAGTTTGAGCTAATAGTTTTTGATCGTCAAGGCTACCAATAACTAATTCTCCATAGATAACTGATGCAGCAGAACCACTAGAGAGATTGTCATAAACCACTACATCATAACCAGCTTCTCCCAGTTGACGGACGGTGTGGGAGCCGATATAACCAGCGCCTCCGGTTACTAATACTTTTTTAGACATTGTTTTCTACCTGAATGAAAGGAAACATAATTTTTTAAGCCAATCAATAACTTTTTCTATTTATGCATTAAAAATTTGGCTAGAAGGCAAATTGTTTACCTTCTATGCCAAAATTTTGTTTCAACAGCAGATTATCAACCAATCACTTATATTATTCTAGTATTCAGCGTTTTTTTATTGCATCTCTAGAAATTTAGGTTATAGTAGCAATTTTTGAGCAATAAATTGAAATTTTACTCCAATTTGAGATTAATTTTAATTTGGTTGATATCATACATCTATTGTCTTATGTAAATACTTATTAGACCATAAACTACAGGTAAATTTTTCAGTGTTTGTTTTTTGATTTTGTGTTGAAAATACAAATTATATGTTATTTCATCAGCAAAAAATTATCCTGCTCTTCACAATATTTTTGTGGATTTTATGCTATTGCTTTTCAGCATTATTATTTTCTACTTTTAGGAGAACATTGAACTATGTTAAGTATTGTTTAAGTAAGTTGTATTAAAATTAGTCTTGGCAGTTTTCATAATATCAATTGCCGCTATTCAACATATTACAATTCATATAAAGAATCAATAAACTATCTATAAAGTATTCGTTAAGAGCAGTGAAAATACTAACTTGACTTTCTTCAGATTTTCCTCATTTTTTTGTGGATGCTTGCCTTTGAACAGCTAATTAGCATGTTGTAATCAAGCTGATAGCACCAACATAGTAAGACTTTGAGAAATTTTAAAAACTATTATGAGAAGACTTTTGCATCGGTTTTCATGATAGCTTTATTAATATTATTGACTAATCAATTTATAATCATTCAGGTGCCAATACTAGCCTAAATTTGGACATTGGGCGCTGTGACAGTCAAATTTGCTGTTAACTGATTTTAGGCTGGTGAAATTTCAATATAGATTGATGTAAATAATTGTGATATTTCTGCAAACTGTTATTTTTGATGTACTCACTACTATATGGGTAGTGATGTTGTTTGTAATTGTCTTTATTTGGCTACCCAGCAAAGTTTTTATTTTTCCAGATAAAATGTCTTGGGCTAGCCGCATAGTTAGTAGCTGGTCGCGAATAGTGCTAGTTACTTTATTTGGGGTTTGGCTGCTGAGTGCGTTGCACTTGTTTAGCTGGTTTACGCTGGTATTTTTATATGGTGGTTGTTTTTTACTGCGCTGGTTACATCACCATAATTGGCGCTTCAGAAAACAGTTACAACTAATCAATCAGAGGGTAGGATGTATTGTTTTAGATGCACTAGATCAAGGCTTTTTACCAAAAATTCGGCAGCTTTGGCAGAGAATTCTCCAATTTGGGAAAGAAGAATTGGCGATGGTGGAGAAATTAATCGCGATCGCACTTTCACAAAATATCCTAGAGGTGCTACTGCTCGCTGTAATTCTGACTTTTGCTGTATTACTGCGGTTTGAGCATCCTTTACGAGAACTGCGGTTTGGTAATCCTGATAGTTATGGGGTGTTACTAGCTACTAGACAAATTATCGCTGGGGATTGGCCGGGACAGATTCACTCTTTTCCTACATTGTCTACTTTAGGGAGTGTCTTATCTCTGTTAGGTGCGGTTGATGCTATGCAAGTTATCCGCTTTCTTAACCCTTTGTTAGGTTGTCTGTTGGTGTTAAGTGTTGGCTATAGTCTGGGCGTAATTTCTCAAAATAGAACAGCAGGCTTTGGTGCTATGTATAGCTTAGGGGCTTATCTGTTCACTTCTCATCTAGAACTATCTCAGGTGACGCCCCTATGGTTACAGCAATGGCTGACAACGGTGACAGAAAGTTTAAATTCCTCCTTAATTCGTCAATGGGCTGGGGGTAACTTAGAAATAGGCGCGATATTTCTAGTTTTAGGATTAGCACGAGGTTGGGAAGCATCAAGAAGTCTACACCGTCGAGATGCTGTGATTGATACAGTTTGTTGCTTGACGATTGTAGCGATCGCTAAACCCACCTTATTAGTTTTGGCATTAATTGGCGGTATGAGCTTTTTCTTTGCTGGAAGATTAGCACTGACTGTCATGACTATTAGTTGGATATTGTTGGCTTTAGTCTCTGCTTTACCGGAAAATCCTTTAGGATGGGAAAGCAGTTTTTTAGTGACACTTCCTGTAGGACTAAGCTGGCTGTGGGGATTGATGTTAATCCCTGTTAGCTGGTTGCTGAGTCTGTTACTGGGTTTATGGTCAGAAGTTACCTGCTTGATTTTAGTATTTGCGATCGCAGTTAATTTTTTGTTGCCAAATCCGCCCAAACTTAGTTATCTAGAATACGAGATGGCTGCACGTAAAACCCTAGAACTAAGAGCCAGATTCCCCATCAAGCGTTGGTTAATTGTGGCTCCTGTTGAACAACTGGCAGAAAGTTATGGTGCAGGTTGGTATGAGGATTTGGGTTTATTTGTCGAAAAGTATGCTGCTAAAGTTAGCAATCCTGATTTTCATTTTCGTTATTCCGTCGAAAATATGTTTATCTTGGTGGAAAAACGACCATTGGCGACGGGAATTAGCGAAAATTACACACTTCCCTATTCGGTTTTATCTGACCCTACCTATCGTAATTATCGTTCGTCAGCTGGGCGTGGGAGTTTAGAATTTACGGCTTTGCAGTTGTGTGAGACTTATCGTCACCTCCATGAGAAAGATGTGGCTATTTATTATGAGGATCGGGATTTGAGAATTTATCAAATTCAGGTTCCTGAAGATCAGCTCCCTAAATAGGGCGATGCAATTAAAAATAGCTGGTTAAGGCTGTCAACAGTCAACAGTCAACAGTCAACAGTCAACAGCTATATTTTTTGATTTAAGGAACGAATATGGTTTACTTGTTCTTCCCAGTAGGAGGGTAGGCTATTCCAAGGATCTTTGTCGGGATTATCGGGACTATCATCTGTGATATAGATATATTGGATGTTGCGCGCCACTGCTTGATTGATATGTTGTTTCATGGTGGCTGCATCAGGGACAGAGTGAATTAAACAAGAAAAATGCTTGGCTGCGTAATCTTTGATATATGACTGAGGCTGGTATTGATTCCAAGCTTTGGAATAATTTTCAAAAATTACTAAATTATCGCCAGCTGGTCGAGTTAGATAACCTTGATCGGTTTGAGTTCCTTGGTTGAGTACAACCATTTGCAATTTAGGCTGAGTTTTAATATGTTTGTAAATTTCCTGATAATAGTCGAGTTTATCTGCTCCACTGGCGGCTTCATCTAAGAAAATTCCATCAAGATGAAAGTGTTTAGCGTAGATATCAATATCGGCTTTGACTTGATTAATATTGCGCTTACCGTAATTTGTGGCTACATAACCCAGGATTGTCACACCTCCTTGTCTGAGGTCTTGAATTCCTCTGGCGTAGTCTCTGTTGGGGGGGCCATTATCGGGGCCGTTATTAGGATTAATGATGGCGGTAATTGGTACTTGTTTGGCTGCTGCTGCAACTTGCGGCCAAGTGTAAGTTGGGGGATTGTACCAGGTAGGATAGGAATAGAGGGGAATGAGAATTTTAGTTTGAGCTATAGCAGTTTCTGGCTTGATGGCACTGCAAGCAAGTGTTGCTGTCAATAAGGTACTCATGATTAATTTGTGGGATTTGTTAGAGACGCGATTAATCGCGTCTGTACAATTGTTATTTGTCATGGTTTTTACATAGAAGATGCGATCGCCAATTCTTTTTTGGGTGTTGTGTCTTTTCTTACTCGCTGTGTGAGATGGTAATAAGTATCTAGGTGGGCATCTAAGAATTTTTGCTGTGTAAATAGATTTATGGCGCGTTCATAGGCTCGCTGACCGAATTTTCGTCTTTCTTCTTCAGGTAATTCGAGTAGCTGTAAAATTGCCGCAGCTAGGGCTTGTGGGCGATGGGCTTGCACCATCAATCCAGTATCACCTAATGCTTCATTGACACCACCCACATCAGTAGAAACAATGGTAGCACCCGAAAGCATAGCTTCAATCAGGGCGTAAGGGAAACCTTCGGAAATACTCGACATTGCGACAACATCGGCTTCACTGTATGCACGCCAAGGTTCGCTGGTAAAGCCGGCGAAGTTGATATTGTCTTCTAATTTATGGGTGCGTACCAGTTCTTGACATTGGGCAAAATACTTTTCATCGGAAGGACGCCCATAAAAGCGAAATTCTACATTAGGGATTCTCTCGCGGACAATAGCGGCGGCGGCGATTAAATCTAGTTGTCCTTTGAGGGGGAAAATCAAGCCCATGTTCATGACTTGAGGGCGTTCTTTTGTCACTGGCGGGGTAGGATGATAAATATTCGGATCGGCTCCGTTATAAATCACCTTGATTTTATGGTCGGGGATACCCCACCAACGCTCCCAACGAGCATTGTATTCGCACACGGGAGAAACTTGATCGGCGTAGTGGTAGTTAACTTTAACTACGGCTCCCATTAAACGATATAAAAATTGTCGGACAAAGAGGGAGGGAATACTACGGTTTAAGTTGAGATACTGCTCTCGGATATTGATACCATGTTCTGTCAGGAGATAGGGCGTACCTCGTTCTAATTTGGCAATGACACAAGGTAAGCTACAAAAACCAGCAGATGAGGCATGGGTGAGATCGGTTTGGGGAACAGGGATATGAATGGGGATCAGAAACCGATAAAGTAGGCGCATGGCCTCCGTCTGTTCTAGAAGGGTGACGGTAGCCGGATTAACTAACGGATGCCAATGAGTAGAGGTTAATTTTTGAAAAGTTGACCATACCTGTTTTGACTCCATTGTTTTGTGGTAGTCATAACGCTGAAAATATTTATAAATGGCTAGGATGAGGTAGCCTAATTTTTCAATATCTGCTTGGCCAAAGAGGATGGCTGTTAGAAAACTCTCAAATAAAGGGATAAATTGGCTGGAAATTACTCTATTGGTAGTGGCGATTTTGCTTTTGAAGGCTTGAGAAAAGGGAAAGCGCCAAGAGTATTCTACAGGGTCTTCTGTTCCCCACAAGGGGACTTTAACTAGTTGCTTGATATTATCTGGTAATTTATAGCGTAACTCTAGGTAGGGGTTAGCTGCGATCGCCAATACATGAAAATCTATCTCTGGTAGTTGGCTGATTAAAACATCGCACCAGGTACTAACACCACCTTTATGATACGGATACGTCCCTTCCGTAGTTAATAATACAGAGAGTTTCTTCATCAATATTACTCTTTTAAAAACTGGATAGATGCCATTTGCCCCACTAGTAAAGCATCTTCAGGATTTTCAAACTGGATCTCAACACTGTGATTCATATTCTCTGCGGGTATAGGATTAATCGTGATGATTTTTCCTGTAAATTTCTGCGCAGTTTTACCGACACCGACTTTCACAGTGGCTTTTTGCCCTGGACGTAGAGCATTAATGATGCGCGCATTCACCAATACTTCCACGTTGAGGTACTTAAGTTGAGCCAATTCTAAGAGGGGATTGCCAGTAAAGATTTGATCGCCTATCTTGACTGGTAGTTGTACCACTACGCCTGATGTTGTTGCCTTGACTATGGTATTTGTCGATGGCATTTGTCGTTGGAATAGCTGAGTTGCTTGTTGCCGAATTAATTTTAATCGTTCGGTGGCTTGTTGCGATTCTAAACGCAGATTTTTTAATTGTTGCTCTAGTTCTTGGCGCTTGAGTTTTTGTTGTTCTAGGGAAACTTGACGCTGTAACTGAGATTTTTGCTTTTTGGCGCGTTCTAAATCGTTTGCAGTAGCCGCAGCAGTTATAGCTACTTGATAATCTGCTTTAGCGACTTTCATATCTGCTTCTGCTTGTTCTAGCTGATCTTTTGCGATCGCACCTTGTTGATATAGTTGTCCGAACCGTCGCACTCGTGATTGCGCTCTTTCGTATATGGCTTTGGTTCTTTCTACCGAATCTTGTCTCTGGGGTAAAGGCAGTTTATCAGCTTCGCTCTGCGATAAGGATAGCTCTAAATCTGCATCGGCTATCTTTTCAGCTAGAGGGGATTCGTTTTGCTTGATATCGCTGATTTTCTGTTCCCAGATAAATACTTTTTGTTGCGCTGCTTGCTGTTGTTGGAGTGCTGCTTGTTCTTGTTGCAGCAGGCTTTGGCGTTGTTGCAAAATTTGTTCAATTTCTCTGTCACCCTCTGGATTTTTCACCACCATCAGGGGTTGATTGAGTTGTATGCGATCGCCAATATTGACATTAATCTTTTCTACTACTGAAGGGCTAGAAGCGGCGATTTTGACTATCTTTGCGGGCTTTACTTTACCGCTAAATTCTGTACCTATCAAGGCTGATTGCTGTTGTAAGTAGCTCAAAGATGGTAACGGCGTTCTCAAAGCTTGGCGGATCAGATATATACCAGTTGTCCCGCCTACAGCAATCATGAGTAAGATTAATAATTGCTGCCAACTTATTTGTTTAGGTGATGGGGGATTGGCTTCAGTGGGAATCTCTTTTTGCTTGCTTGGTAGTAGGGTTAAGTTTCCGGCTGACTTGAGGTGAGATGAAGCAGGTAAACTGAGTCTTCTCTCTGCCGCAGGAAGTTTGACAGCAGATTCTTCATAAGCTGAGTTTGCAGAGACTGAACTAGCTACGGGAACTTTTACCAGGGATTCTTCGGGAAAATGAGCTTCTAACTCACTATAGCTTTCACAAAAAAAGCGCATGGAATCGCGAAATTCCTCAGTTGATGCATCTTTAAGCAAATAGCCCATTGCTCCCGCATCTAAGGCTTCATGAATATATTCGTCGCTATCGTCACTACTTAACAACAAAACTTTGACTAGTGGAAATCGCTGACAGATAGTCTCAGTCACTCGCACTCCATCTAAGCGGAGTGAATCTATATCTATCAGGACTATATCAGGCTGTAAAGTAGCTACTTGTTCAATCGGATTTTTCCCTTTTGGAGTCTTAGCGATTACTTGTAAATCCAACACTGGATCTAGTAGAGCTTCCAAGTATCTTCTAATACAATTTTGGTCATCAACCAGCAATACACTAACCATGTAGATATATAGGTGCTTTCACTAAAAGTGTGTAAATAATTCATTGTTTTTTGGGGTGCAAAATTGAGATATTATGTTATTAATTAACAACACTTCCCTATCTAGATTTTGGTTAAATTTGTATATCACCCCATTAACATTACGTACAATTTAATCTCTGATAATAATAATTTTTGGCAGAGAATATAGACAATTATATATACTTAAGTAGCTCGATGTAAGAAGAATTAGTAAAGATTGCTGATGTATAATTGTCAATTCTGTGTTGACGTTCAATTAGAGTGTTACTTGCTTTCTGCAGCTATTGCTATGTATCTTTAAAACTGCTGAAAGTCTATGCCTATCAAGTATTCAGGTAAATTAGATTACACCAAATACTCTAATTTTCAGTCAAGCTGATGCTCAATATCTTGGAAATTTTGCATATCTAATTGCCCCTGATAGAGATTTTGTGACACCGAGTGACTTTATTGATTATTTAATCGTTAAAAATTAAGTGCCAATAGAAAAAGTCAGCATCGTTTGGATTTTAACATGAAGTTACTTTATTAAATTAGTAATAACTTTAAAAAGTTAGTAGATATGTAAGTAATTAGTCAATCGCTTTACTAAAGTGTGTGAAAATTCCGGATTAATTTCAGGTTAAAAATTGCGATCGCTTTTCCACTTATCACATCATCTTGTCATTTAATTATGACAAGATAATATATAAAAAAATGACCAATGATCATTAGTCATTGGTCATCAACTTAGCAAGAGTGCTGACTACCCTCTTGACAAATACTAAATGTCAAGAATTATTTCAAAAAATTCACAGAAATTCTTTGATAAACATCACAGTTGCATAGAATTGAAAGTCAATATTTTTCTTCTTGCTAAATCCGTGTCCTTCATCCTTAGCCATCAAATACCATACGGGAACTTGATTCTTTTTGACTGTAGCAACAATTTGTTCGGCTTCATTGAGAGGAACGCGGGGGTCATTTTGACCGTGAATCACGAATAAAGGCTTCTGAATGCGACTAGCATTATTTACTGGGGAGATTTTCAGCAAGAATTCGCGCATTTTGGGATCGCGTTCATCACCGTATTCTACCCGCCGCAAATCGCGCCGATAACCTTCGGTTTTTTCCAGAAAGGTGACGAAGTTAGAAATGCCGACTATATTAATCGCCGCACGGATGCGTCCACTATATTTAGTAGCAACAGCTAAGGACATATAACCGCCATAACTTCCACCTGTGACTAAAATTCTGTCTTTATCTAAATCTGGTTGGGTTGCAATCCAGTCTAACAATGCACCGATATCTTTCACCGAGTCTTCTCGTTTATAGCCATTATCCAACTGCAAGAAGGTTTTACCGTAACCACTGGAACCTCTAACATTGGGATACAGTATGGCAATGCCTAATTCGTTGAGGTAATAGTTACTCTGCCCTAAAAATGATGGACGAGACTGGGCTTCTGGGCCGCCATGAATGTTAATAATGACTGGGCGTTTACCTGTAAACTTAGCGGGAGGACGATACAAAAAGCCGGAGATGCTTCTGTTATCGAAACTTTGCCAGCGTATTAGCTGGGCTTCGGGGAAATTTTCGGTATTTAAGCCGCCTGTCTCGCTTTCTGTCCAGCGTTCGATTTTGTTGGTGATAATATTTAAGGAGTAAACATCGGCGGGTGTGCGCGAAGAAACTAAGGTAAAGCCTAAATCTTGGTTGTTGCGATGCCAACTGACACCATATATATTACCTACTGGTAACTTTGGTAGTGGCTTTTCTTTACCTGTGGCTGTGTCCAACAAATGTAATACACTCGCCCCATCTTCATTGGTAACAAAGGCAATGTGTTTACCATCATCAGACAAGTCGAAGTCTTCAACGTTCCAAGGGATATGACTGGTGAGATATGTATGCTGGATTGTAGCTAAATCAATGTATGCTAACCGCGAAAATTCAAAGTCGCGATCGGTGATGACATACAAACCCTTACCATCTTTACTAAATACACCGCCATAATAGGCGACTTTTTCCTTACCGCCTTTGGGTGTGATGAGTTTCTTCTCGCCTGATTGGGTATCGATGAGCCACAGATAGCTTTCATTGGCAGAAATATATTCCAGTGCCAAAAATTGGCGATCGCTTGGTGACCAGTCTATACCACCCCAGCCACCGCCTTCAACTTGTGTTAATAGGCGATCGCTTTGCGGATTTTGCGGATTGATAATGTAAAAATCATTATCTTTACCCGTGCGTCTAGTAGAAGTGTAGATCATGCGATCGCCTTTATTTGACCACACACCCCGGCTATTTTTCGACTTTCCATCAGTCAACAGGGTAATTTCTCCCGTTGCTAAGTCATAACGGTAATTTTGGTTAAATTCATTACCACCAGTATCTTTACTAAAGATAAAGTAATTACCCTCAGTCGGTTGAAAACTACCACCACCGACTCGTTCCGGGAAGAATGTCAACTGCTTGCGACTCCCCAGGGGAAATTTAACTAAGTGGATTTGCGGTACATCAGCAAAGCGTGTAGAAATCAACATTTCCCGGCGACTGGGATGCCAACTAGCAAGACTAGCCGCGCGAAACTGGGTATAGCGGTTTACCGATTCTGCTAGGGATGCAGGTATTTGGGGGATACCTTCAGTAACTAGGTTCTCGCCTGGATTAACCGGAGGATTTTGTGCAGAAACCATGAGAATAGGTAGTAGCAATACTGCAATGAAAGTAATGAAAAACTTGGAAAAAAATCGCATTCGCCGCATCTGGCAGATTTTCACAGCAAAATAATGGTATTCATGGGTGGGATTACCCAAAAGTAAGAATACCCGGTTTTTTCTGCTTCTGGCAATTTTTTAAATTCCGCGATCGCGTTCTAATTCTGTGATTACTTTTTGTAAATACCACTCTTCTGGCATTTGCGGATAGTTATCTTTTTTCTGCTGAATTAATCTTTGAGCTATTTCCCATTGTCCGCCAACTAGACGTAACAATCGCTGGCGGAGCAGATTATATTTTTGCTGTTTCGTTTCGGGGAGTGATTTTTGAATTTTATTCAGACTATCTAAAACTAATTTATAGTTATCCCAGTCTTCTTTTTCGAGAAAAATACTAGCAGCTTTTTGATAATTTTCTATAGCCTGTTGCATATCCTCTAAATGTGTATGGGCAATCCCGCGATTATAATAAGCTTGGGCATCGTTGGGATTAATTTGGATTGCTTGCGAATAGTCTTGAATTGCACCCAAATAATTGCTCATAGCGCGATAAGCATTACCTCTAGCCACATAAACTAAAGCGTCTTGGGGTTCAGTTTGCAACGCTTGGTTAAAGTCTGCGATCGCGCCTTGATAATCGCCTAATAAACAACGGGCTTTACCTCGGTTACGATAGACAATAGCATCAACAAAATTTAATTTAAGCGCTTGATTAAAATCCGCGATCGCTTCTTGATATTTACCCATTTTGCAATTTACTACCCCTCGACAGCAATAAGCTTGTGCATCTTGGGGATCGGCTTGTAATACCCAGTTTAAATCTGCGATCGCTTCTTCAGTATCTCCCTTTTCTGCCTTATCTAATAGTTGCCTAAAATATTCCTGTGGGGATGTGATTTTTATAGCCGGAGAATTAGCTGGTGTAACGGCTGGTTTTGCTGGTGGTTGTAGTTGTTTAATTTTTTCCAAACACAGACGACAATTTTCTGCATCCTTTTGCTGGAGATATAATTCAGCAGCTTGTTTAAAATTTGCGATCGCATCATGAAGATACCCTTGTTTGCGCCGCACCATCCCCCGTAAGCTGTAAGCTGCGGCATAATGGGAATTAAGGCGAATTGCACGTTCAACATCTTCCAACGCGCCAGGTAAATTTTTTAACGCCACCCTAGCCAAGGCGCGAGAGTAATATGCTTCCACACTTTCCGGGTTTAGCTTGATGACTTCGGTGTAATCGGACACAGCTTGGAGAATTGCCCCTGAGTCATAATATGCCAATCCCCGTTGAAAATAAGCCTCTGGAAAATCAGGTGTCTGCTGTAAAGCCAGATTAAATTCCGCAATTGCGCCAGCGTAGTCTTTTTGTTTAGCTTTTTCCAAACCTTGATTATAGAATTCGTTACTCATGGCTTTTATTTAGTTATGACTATATTAGGTATTCACGGTGACTCTAGCTCATTTCCTATGTTAGTACTGCTCTACTCACCACAAGTGTAATTTTCATATTCTCTATCAATCTCTCTGACTTAGCGTTTTCTCTGGGAGACGCTACCCGCAGGCAGTTATTGTGATTATAAAAACCCATGAAAATCAGAACTATTACTACAGGAATTTCGCTGCAATCTCCTGAAGATGCAGAAAAAATTAAACAAGCTGCTGAATTTAACCAACAAGCAAAGGATATTTTTACTCAACAAGGCTATGAAGTGCAAACAACAAGAATAGCCACGAATTCTTGGGAAGAATATCTGCAAGGTTTATCTCAGAATGAAATAATAAATCAAATTCAACGCTTAGAAGAAATTTGTCAAAATCTCAATTTAAGTTTTTTCAATATCGGTTATGCATCTCAACCGAAAACTATCGCTTTAATTCCCGAAATTAACAAACAAACCTCAGTAATTTATTGTTCGAGTAAAATTGGCGATCGCGCAACGGGAATTAACTTAGAAAATGCCTTAGAATCAGCTAGGGTAATTAAGCATATTTCCCAAGATAGCGAAAATGGTTATGGAAATTTTCGCTTTTGTGCTTGGGCTAACTGCAAACCAGGAATCCCATTTTTCCCCACATCATACCATCAAGGTGAATCAGCATTTGCCATTGGCTTAGAGTGCTGCGATTTGTTAACTCAAGCATTCTCTCAAGCTGATGATATACCAACAGCAGAAGCAAAACTAAAAATATTATTAGAAATGGAGTTAAAGCAAGTTGCAAATATTGCCGAGATTATATCTGATAA
Source organism: Calothrix sp. FACHB-168 (assembly GCF_963889195.1). Lineage (NCBI taxonomy): Bacteria > Bacillati > Cyanobacteriota > Cyanophyceae > Nostocales > Calotrichaceae > Calothrix > Calothrix sp. FACHB-168. The sequence continues at coordinate 51,445 of NZ_CAWPNJ010000036.1, read as the reverse complement.
ATTTGCAATTACTTTTCTAGGAATTGATACTTCCCTTGCACCATCATTAGATAAAAATAACAGTATTGCTTTTGCCTATGAAAAGCTTATGCAAGGTAAATTTGGACAACCAGGAACTTTAGCAATTTCGGGAATGTTAACTCGTGTTTTAAAAAATGTATCAGTAAAAATCTGTGGCTATTCTGGTTTGATGCTTCCTGTTTGCGAAGATGTGGGATTAGCTACAAGAGCTAATGAAAAGACTTATGATATTACCAATTTGTTACTGTATTCAGCAGTTTGTGGTTGTGGATTAGATACAGTTCCCATTCCTGGCGATATTTCTATTGAAAAAATTGCTGCCATCTTAATTGATATGGCTACTCTCGCGATTAAGCTAGATAAACCTCTATCAGCTAGGTTATTTCCTATTCCAGGTAAAAAAGCTGGAGAAATGACGGCTTTCAATTCTCCATATTTAGTAGATTGTCAAATATTTGCGGTAGATTGAAGAGGGTATATAAATTTTCGTGGAGATGCGATTATTTTTAATGAAATGAACCGCCAAGAACGCCAAGTGCGCCAAGAAAGAGAGAAATGAAAAAGTAGATTTTTCTAACTCTTACTCTCTGCGCCTCTGTCTTGAAAAGTTCTGATCGGAGGAAACCTCCGCTCAGACTTTTCGCTGCGCCTCTGCGTGAGATAAAAATTAATATTCCAATGCCCCATGCCCTATGCCCCATGCCCCATTACTATAAATTAAGAGTGCGTTAACCTATGGCATAACACACCCTTAATGAAAATGTTTGGTTTTACTTGTAAATAGTATTAATTAATCAGCAAACTAGGAGAAGTTAATACAAATACATCCCTTGTTCCTAAAGTATCAGTCTCTGGTTTAATGGGAGTAGTAAAGTGGAAAAATTCATGGTCGTTGACTAATAAAAGCTCGCCGGGATGTAAAACTTTACTAAAAATGGGCTTTTCTTTCTTACCAGTATATAAATGTGTTTCTCCGCCTTGAATATTGTTTCTATCTACAGAGAAGATACCGATAAAATCTGTACCATCACTATGGATACCTTCAGGTGCAGGATTACCCATATTATCCAGTGAACAGCTAGTTCTAATTTGATGCACTCCTATCTCTGCTTCGGGATGAATTTTGCAAGAATCAGTAAATGCGAAAATCATCTCTTTAAAGATGTCGAGTTCAATCATCGCATCATCTAATTCTGCAAACTCTCTTTTAATATCTCCTACTAATGGGTTGTATTCTTTGCTTTGAAATAAATAACCATGAGGTAGTTTAATTAACTCATCCCCAGCAACGACAAACCGCGATAATCTGCGAGAACGATAATTACCTTTAATATAAGGATCGACAGGCATATCGTTAAAAAATGGTTTAAAACCTTCTAATCTGATGGAATTTACCTTTCTTAAGGTAAAGAGAAAGGCATATTCTAGTTCCGTTATTCCCCGCACTGTTTGCATAGGATTTACCTACTTGCAGATTGCAATCCTCCTAACTTTTTTGATTTTAGGAGGCTGATAAGATCTATTGTATGCTGAGTTTTATTAAACTGTCGTAAAAATAACTACAAAAAATTACAAAATATGGTATGGAGGTTTTGTGCTATTCAAGCAACAGTGCGATCGCACATTGGCTGTTACATTGACCTAAATATTATTACTGAGGCATTTTATTGATGTAGCAACTAAATAAATTAAATTAGATAAATCACTATTAGCCATATTATTGCCTATTCAACATTAAAAAAGCTGGGTAAATGACTACATTAAATTCCCCAGCTTTTATAGATTGCCAAATATTTTAGCTAGATTAATTATTCCGCCAATTTAAAGTCATTAAAAGTTATAAAAAAGATGAATCTGTAGGGTTGCTGCTTCCCTTTTATCATGACAATCTATAGTTTTATTATTTAATACGATTAATGAGAAAGCAAACTAGGGGAAGTTAGTACAAAAACATCCCATGTTCCTTGCTCTGGAATTTCTGGTTTAATGGGAGCAGCATAATGGAAAAATTCATGGTCATTGACTAATAAAAGTTCTCCAGGATTGAGAATTTTACTAAAAATTGGTTTTTCTTTCTTGGCAGTATATAGACGTGTTTCGCCACCGACGATATTATGTCTATTAACGGAGAAGATGCCGATAAAATCTGTACCATCACTATGGATACCTTCAGGTGCAGGATTACCCATATTCTCAGGTGAACAGCTAATTCTAATCTGATGTACTCCTATTTCTGCTTCTGGATGAAGTTTACATGAATCAGTAAATGCGAAAACCAAGCTTTTAAATATATCCAGTTCTATCAACGCATCATCTAATTCGGCAAACTCTCTTTTAATATCTCCCATTAATGGATTGTAATCTTTGCTTTGATAGAAATAACCGTGAGGTAATTTAACTAATTTATCTCCCAAAACTGTAAATCTAGATAATCTTCGCGAACGATAATTCCCTTTAATATAAGGGTCTACAGGTAAATTATTAAAAAATGGTTTAAAACCTTCTAGCTTGATGGAATTTACCTTTCTTAGGGTAAACAAAAAAGCATATTCTAATTCCGTCATTCCCTGGACTGTTTGCATAGGATTTACCTACTTGCAGATTGCAACCCTCCTAACTTTTTTGATTTTAGGAGGCTGATAAGCACTATTGTATGCTGAGTTTTATTAAACTAGCGTGAAAATAAATACAAAAAATGCCAAACTATGGTAAAGAGAATTTCTTCCAAAAGTTGTACTCAAAAAGTAAAAATAGTCATCCTTTAGAGGTAAACTTATCTCTTTGCTGTTACGCGAGAGATTGTCAAAATTATGGATTGGCTTTATCGCTACCCAACTTTATATCCGGGAATTTTACTAAAGCGCTACAAGCGCTTTTTTGCTGATGTACAGCTATTAAATGGTGAAATAGTAACAGCACATTGTCCCAATACCGGGCCGATGACTGGAGTATCTACTGTTGGTAGTGCGGTGCAACTTTCTAAGAGTGCTAATCCGAAACGCAAATTAGCTTACACTTTAGAATTAATTCAAGTGGATGATAATTATCCTACTTGGGTAGGGGTGAATACTGCTTTACCAAATCAGATAGTTAAGTTAGCTTTAGCGAAATATTTATTCCCGGAGTTGGGTGAATATAGTCACATCAAAGGTGAAGTAGTTTATGGACAAGATAAGAAAAGTCGCGTGGATTTTTTCTTAACAGGAAGTGATGGGGAACGTCCAATATATTTAGAAGTAAAAAATACAACTTGGTGTCAAGGTAGTTTAGCCATCTTCCCCGATACAGAAACAACTAGGGGACAAAAGCACTTAAGAGAACTGATGGCTTTGTTACCTCAAAGTCGTGCGGTGATGCTGTACTTTATTAATCGCGGCGATTGTACGGAGTTTGCTCCTGGTGATACTACAGACCCTATATATGGTAAGTTGTTACGGGATGCGATCGCTATCGGTTTAGAAGTATTACCCTGTCGTTTTGATATCTCTCCCGAAGGTATACGCTATTTAGGTTTAGCAAAGCTCAAAATCTGATTCTTAGCTAAACATAAAGATGCACCCAGATAACAAGCATTGCTTATCGGCGTGCATCTATATTGATATCTATTTTTCTGAGTTTAGGGACTTCCAGACATAAATTATCCAAATTCCGAGAGAAGATATTTTGATTTTTCCCCCTGCTCCCTGCCTACACAGTGATAGTATATTTGTTTAGTTGGAAGTCCCTTACTGGCGATTTATCTGAATTAAATCGGTTAAAATGCTATCCAAGCTGCCATTAACTTGAATTTTCTCGATTTTCTCAGCAATTCGCTCTAATACTTCCAACTCCTTCAACCGCAATGCAACGGGGTTATCCTCCATTACCTTAGCCGTATTTAACATACTGCGAGTCGCAGCAGTCTCTTCTCGACGCCGAACTACGTTGGCTTGGGCGGCTTTTTCCGCTTCTACTACTTTGCTCAAAATAGTTTTGATTTCGCCAGGGAGAATAATATCTTTCACCCCAACTGAATCTATTTCAATTCCGTAGTCGGCGATTTTTTGGCGAATGTAGTCAGAAACACTTCTATCAATCGCCCCTTTATCCTCTAGTAACGTATCTAAGCTTCTTTCGCCTACTGCACCACGCAAAGCAAATTGTAATTCTTTGTACAAATAGCTAATAATATCTGATAAGCCATTTTTTGCTCTAAGAGGATCGAGGATACGGAAGCCAGCAGTTAAGTTTAAGCGTAAAGGTACTTTATCCTTAGAAAGGATATCTTGACCAGACACTTCTAGAGTTTGTTGGCGCAAGTCAAAGACTTCCGTTTGAAAGGAACGTCCAAACAACCACCAAGCATGTTTTCCTGGCTGAAGTTGGCTTTGAAATTCTTGATTAATATAGAGCAAGCCAATATGTTGTGTAGGAACTTCGCAAATATGCAGGCTGTTACGGCTAAGACTTAAAGCCTCTGGTAAGCCGGAAACTAACTCTGCAACTAAGCGAGAGGGTAATTTTGCATCATTGCTGATATCAATTACCTCTACTTCTACACCTTGCCAAAACAGCTTGCGGCTACATGGCGCAAGGATGGAAATTACTTTCCCTTGATAGCGGACAATTGCTACTTGCTGATTCTGTAATTGTACTGTTTCACAATAAGCAGATACAAAGTCTGGATGTCTCTCAATTAAGACATCTTCCAAGGGAAAGCTGGGATTAGGTAGAATGCGGCTAAAATTCCGAACAGAGACAACCCTATCAAAGCACCAGAAAGCATAGTCACCTGGTTCTAAAGGTTGGATAAAGTTGTTTTGCACGTACAGTAAGCCAATTTCATATTCGGAAATTTGCAGTTTCTGAATACCAGCTAAGGAAATTCCGCGTAATTTTTGAACAAATTCAGCAGGGATTTCTAAGGTTTCTTCTAAGTTAAATAGATGAGTTTCTACCTCAATAAAACCACGCCAAAAAGCGCGTAATTGGTTAGGTGAAATACTTAACCAATTTTGTCCTAGACGGACTAAAGCTGCTTGGTTAAAGGCTGTACGAACAACTGTTAAGTATTGCTGTAACTCGGAACTGTGATTTTGTAGCAACAGTTCTAAGTTCTCAATTTTAGCTTCTGGTTGGTTCAAATCAAAGGTTTTGACTTGCCAATGCCAACCAAAATAAGTATATGTACCAGGCTGTAAGATTTTTTTGAAATCACTGCGGTGATATAAGATTCCAATTTCGTTAGGTTTAATATAGAAGGTTTTCCAGAAAGAAATTTTCATAGATATTTTAGGTAGTCTGAGCCGACGTAAAAGGTTTAATAAAAACATTTACAACCTGGGATTTTTACTCTGTGCTGCGGAATTTATAGTTTCAATAGTTGTATTTGCAGTTCAGCATGTAATACACATACTACATTATATTTCTTGATGATGCAAATGTAAATGCGATCGCCAAAACAACCCGAAAATGAATATGCAAAAAAATATACCAACAAAATCCCCAAAAAAGGACTTTGTTGGTATATAGATAGCTAAGTAGAGGAATTAACCAACTACGATATAAGGCGAGTTAATCGCCGCTACACGACCGGCATCAACTAAAGCTTGATAAACTAGTGCCGCTACCTCAGCGCGTGTAGCATCGCGGGTAGGATTGAGTGCTTTAGGATTGGGGTAATTAACGATAATTTGCTTGTCTATCGCTTTGGCGACTTCATCCTTGGCGTAGTCGGGAATCTTGGCTTGATCGTCAAATTTGAAAGCGGTTGTAGTATCAGCAGATAATCCCAAGCCATTTACTAGAGAAACTATCACTTGTACACGCTGGATATTTTGGTTGGGTTGGAAGTTACCATTAGGAAAACCAGCGAGAAATAAACCTTGATAAGCTTGCTGAATGACTTTAGCCGCCCAAAAATCTGCTGGTACATCCTTGAATTTAGTAGCCGCACGATTTGGGGAGGGGTTGAAAGCTTTTACTAGTAAGGCTGCATATTGTGCCCTAGTCATTGTCGCATCAGGTTTAAAAGTGCGATCGGGAAAACCGCTAACTATACCCTGTTTGACTAATTCTCGAATAAATGAAGCCGCCCAATGATTAGCAATGTCTGTTAAGTCTGTGGTAGGGGTGGGTGTGGGTGTGGGTGTTGGTGTTGGAGTAGGGGTGGGTGTTGGTACTGGTACTGGCGTTGGTGTAGGCGTTGGTGTGGGGGTGGGTGTGGGGGTTGGTGTAGGCGTTGGTGTGGGAGTAGGCGTTGGTGTGGGTGTGGGGGTGGGTGTGGGGGTTGGTGTAGGCGTTGGTGTGGGAGTAGCAGCAAACTCAATGCTCCCAGAGATTTTAGATGGATCGATTTGATTTCCTACAGATACCAGCTTGTTACTACCAGCATTCTGCAAATCAAATTTACCGTTATTGCGTAAAACATTACCCCCAGGATTACTGATACTGCCTAAATCCGGGAAAGCACTAGCAATGACTGTTAGGCCATCATCGGTATTTTTCTCGCTGATATTGTTGCGTAAAATAGGCCGCGCAGTCCCAGAAACAACAATTCCAGAGCGGTTTTCAGAAATTTTATTATCAACAATTGTCGGGGCTGCGGCATCACTAATGGCGATACCATAACCAGTTTTGGAAAAGGTATTACTTTTAACTTCGCCTTTGGAATTTTTCGCGATGGAAACACCATTAGCCGCATTCGTTGAGAAGACATTACCAACGATGACTGGATTTGCATCGCCAGTAGCAAACACGCCTTCGCGCTTGGAATTAATGAAGGTGCTATTAGCAATTGTCGGCGTACTTGATTCTACCCAAACAGCAGAACCGCGAGTAGCTGGATTTGTGACAGTAACGCCCCGTAGCTGTGAATCATTCAGCATCACAAAGGTGACATTTTGTCCAGCAAATGTCCGGCTGAGGTAGTTACCGCTACCTTCAATTACAACAGAGCTACCTTTGTTAGCTTCGTTACCTACCACTATTACGCCTGATGGTACTGTTAAGGGAAAGACTTCTCCAGTAGTGGCATTGTAAGTACCATCTGCTAGTTGGATTTTACTGCCTAAAGTAGCACCCTTAAGCGCACGAGCGATGGTTTTAAAGGGGGCTTGTTGGCTACCAACGTTGCTGTCATTACCAGACCCTGAATTTACGTAAAAATCTTGTGCCATATTTATACTGCGAAAAAAGACATAGATATACTAACGCTAACCATTAAATTCGGTAGCATTTGCTAAGAATTAAATAGCAACATTGACTTCCAGAGTCTAATGATACATTCCGCAAAAATCAAGAAAAATTTTGGCAGGGTTTTAAATATACCAGTTGGGGAAGTTGGTGCAGTCCTAACTACACTTGGCGAATGATAGGTCTGACCCCCCGGTAGTACAGTTTTTGTCTGCTATATGTGAGGAGATTAATATTATTGGACTTACAACTAAAAAAATATACTATCGCTTTTTTGGCAAGGGGGCAGGGTGCAGGGTGCAGGGGGGAGAAAGAAAGTATTCTCTATGGTAAATTGGATAATTTATTTTCTGAAAGTCCCTAAGATTTTTACCGGGCAGGCACTTCTTAAATTTTGCTAAAATTTTGAGGTTTTCGTGGTAAGAAGTGCACACCCGACATTTATTAAAAAAGGTATGTATTTGACTTATGCTAATTTAAAGAATGTTGGCGGCACATCAATATATTCTAGAGGGCATGGCAATGCAATGCCCCTACAATCTGTGGCATTATTTTTTCAGATTGGTATTATTTTGAGAAATATTTTTTACGTATTTTACTATATATGTTATTTGCCGTTAATTTAATTAGACGTATGTTTGTTAAATCGGGAATATTTTGGGAATGTTGAATTTTATGGTCGAAAAATTCATTTAATTCAGTCACAATCACTTGCAACCGTTTAATAATATTTTCGTATCGATACTCAGCGAAGAAATCTTCAGATAAGGTGGTATTTACAGGCGATTCTAATACTTTTAAAATTCTTTGGATATCAAATTCTCGCGAATATGCTGCAATTTTATGGCAATTAAAGCCAGGGTCTAAGTAATCCGATAATCCGCCATTGATGCTAGAAAATACCTGACAACCACAAGCAAGAGCTTCCATTGGTTGTAAGCCAAATCCCTCAGTTACACGCTGTTGTGCCCAATATTCAGCCGAGTCATAGAGATAAATCTTAGCGCGATTAAATAATCCGGGTAAATCTTCAATAAAGGAATTAGCAACGAATACTTGACATTTTTTCTCTAATTCAGGAATCAAAGATTTCATTAAATATGCTGATGATTTCCTCGCCTGAACTAAAACATCAATATCTCGCTCTAGATGTAAATTTTGAAATTCGTTACTAATTTGATTAGGTAAGTAATAAATTAAAGAGTTAGGAGATTTTTGTCCCCAATACCCCATTGTATTGCGGCTCACAGTAATAATGGGTATATTCCCAGGTAAACTGAATTTGTAACCTGCACTGTGAGCATGATAAACAACGTTATATTGTTGCAGTTTCGCTGCGAGTTTAGCAATATCAAAACCCCAGCTAATGACAAAAATGACATCGGTTAAATTTTTTTGTTGCAGTAAATCGTCCAGAAAAAGTTTACCTGGTTCGCGTTGACGGTAAGTGACAACTTCAGCACTACAAATTTGTTGAGCTAAATGAAGTGTTTTTAACTCTGCCCAAAGCCCACCACAAGCAAATTTATTATCTGTCCCTGGAAGTAAGAAATACAGTTTTCTCATGACTTAACCTCTAAAATGAGCGATCGCATAATGGTAAGTCACTATATTAATGGAAATACTGCTGGGCAGAGCAGAATAGATACTGGGCGGATATTCGCCATCAGCAATCAGCAAAGATACTATACTTGCTCATTAATCCTGCCAATTTACTTTGACAAAATGCGCTTCCCGTCCCCACATATCTTTTGTACGAATAATCTGTGCGATTTTGAGATTAAAGGGAATGGCGGTGGTGAGATAGCGTTGTGCCATAAAACCTAAATCTGGCGCGAGTTCTGCTGCTGTTGTTGCGGCTAACCCTAAACCTATCAATTGTTCGATTGGTCGAAATGGTAACAAAAAATGCACGCCTACAGCTAATCCAGCTGTTAACAACATGGCTACAGATAAATTAGTCCCGCAACGGGGATGAATCGCTAAATCCCCTTCTCCATGAGTCAGGCGATGTAGCGCCAAAGTAACTGCACGCCGTAAATCGCTGATATTTACTTCACCATAAAGGTAAAATCCCTGCTCTGTAGACAAACCGCTTAATAATTCGTTATCAATTTGAAAATTTTTGGCTGCTGTGGGGGAACTAGAGGTGCTGTTAGATTCCCCAAGAAGCCAAACAGTAGCATGTTCTAAAGCGTGAACTTGTCGCAGCAGCAAGATTTCTTTCAATCCGGGAATAAATGATAGCTGTTTGAGTAAATCAGCATCTGGTGTAGATTGGGCAAAATCTCCAGCAGCAACTTTATCTGCTGCGTTGGTAAAGTTTCCTGATAGGGGAACCGTCAAATCAAAGTTAAAAAAGTCAAAGGGAGATGAACCACTTTGAAAGGAAGCAGAAGTATTCATAGAAACACTGCTCCTCAAGCTGATGGAGCAACATAGATTTCTTACAAATGTAGCGCTTGCGGCAAGATATTATTGCTAATTTTTATTGTTCCTTGGGTAAATATCCTATGTACCTAAGGGAAATTTCCTATCGGTAAAGTTGATAAAACCCTTTACCGATAGTGAAAAGACTCCCCTTGACGATTATTAGTCGTCAATCTCGATGATTTTTGGTTGACTGTGCCAATTTTCGATTTTAGATGGCCGATTTTCGATTTTTTGGTTTATGTCCAGCCTGAAGCCAAACAAATCCCAAATTTAAGCACCTTGAGCCAAATAACCTAGTGCTTGGCTCAATCCAAAATCTAAAATCCAAAATCCAAAATCCAAAATTGGTTGACTTGGACGCTCAAAAAGTTGGTGGTAGAAGTTCACACTGATGAAATAAGGCGTGAAGAGCAGAAAACTTATTTAAGCGTCAGATTTGCCCAGGCTGTAAACCAAAAGAACTTGAATGCGATCGCGCAATCAATGATGTACTAATTCAACGCCATCGATCGCGTTAATCGTTATGGTTAGGCAGAGAACAGCAATTGACATCATTCAAACAGACTTTGCCCCACTGTAAAGCCCAGCGCACAAGAGCTACTCGGTTTTCCGTCTGGGTTTTCGTGAGAATATTGCTGATATGGTTATCAACTGTGCGTTTGCTAATTTCCAGTTTTCCTGCAATCTCTTGGTTAGTTAAGCCAGCGGCCACTAAGTCGATAATTTGCAGTTCTCTGTCTGACAGACTAACAGGGGTCACAGACTCGCCAGCAGCCATGACTTATTCTATCCTCCCTTGGTATATGTACTTAATCACTCTCTCTAATTCTAGAAGATTCTTCTCTAGGCAGGCATTTTCCGCGCTGTTAGCATGATAATTGCCATTATTTTTTGTTTATTTTTGCCTCATAGTCATGAAATTGAAAAATTGCCAGTAATAAATACTACCATTTAATATATCAATTCAGCCTTTTTACTGATGCAATAAAATGTGGGAGCAAAACATTTACACCCTAAGATTAGTAGCAAAAATTGCTATTTCATTCTATGAAGGACTGGCGACATAAAGCAAAGATTATTGTAGATTTTATACTGGAAAATCTTCCTCCCAAATCGAAACTCTAAAATGAAATGAGCAATCCCCGCGTTTTATGTCTCGGTGAAATTTTGTTTGATTGTTTAGCCGATCAATTGGGGCTAAAGCTAGAAGAGGTTCAGTCTTGGACTCCTTACCCAGGAGGAGCGCCAGCTAACGTGGCTTGTGCTTTAGTCAAGCTGGGGACACCAGCGGGTTTTATCGGAGCTGTTGGTGAAGATGAACCAGGGAATAAATTGGTCAACCTGTTACAAGAACTAGGTGTAGATACAATAGGGGTACAGCGCCATCCAACTGCGCCAACCAGACAAGTTTATGTAACTAGGGATTTGGCAGGCGATCGCACTTTTGCCGGATTTGGCAAGTATGATACCACCGAATTTGCTGATACGCACCTAATAGCAGAAAAATTGCCGAAATCTTTATTTCAAGAGGCAGATTTTTTGGTTTTAGGTACTTTGGAATTAGCTTATCCAGATAGTGAAAAAGCCATTCATCGCGCCCTGGAATTAGCAGAATATTACGATTTAAAGATTTTGCTAGATGTGAATTGGCGTCCTGTATTTTGGCACGATCACGAGATTGCGCGGCAAAAAATTGAAGAAGTACTGAAAAGAGTCGATTTTGTTAAATTATCTAAAGAAGAAGCTGAATGGCTCTTTGATACTAGCGATCCTGGTGCAATTACATACCGAGTCGATTCCCTAGAAGGAGTGCTAGTGACAGATGGGGAAAACGGTTGCGCCTATTGCTTGGTGGAAAATGAAGGTAAACTCCCCTCATTTTCTATACCTGTGGTGGATACAACAGGCGCGGGAGATAGCTTTTTAGCCGGGTTTATCCATCAACTATTGCAGCATGGGATCAAAAACTTAGCTAATGGGGAAACAGCAAAAACTATTGTGACTTATGCGAGCGCTGTAGGTGCCCTAACTACAATTAAACCAGGTGCGATCGCTTCTCAACCCACTGCGGCGGAAGTCGAAGCTTTTCTGGCTTCTCATCAAATTTAGCGGCTCATAGTTTATCGCCTTAATTTTGGTAAATTCTTAGATCCCCGACTTCTTGAAGAAGTCGGGGATCTAATCACGCGAGTCGATCGCTATAAAATCTCACTACCAATTTAAATAGTTTTGGCGAAACATCAATATATTCTAGAGGGCATGGCAGTGCCATGCCCCTACAATCTGTCGCATTCTTTTTTTACCGCAGTTTTCAGCTATTTGATCCACATCTGTCGTAGTAGGGAACATCGAAAATCTTTTGGTACATACAATAATTTTACTGGTGCCGTGCCCCTACAGCTTGGTCTATTTACCTGAAAATAGCTGTAAATTGGTATCACAACCAAACATGAAAATCTTTTCCCCTAGCCCCTAGCCCCTAGTATTTATTTCTACCTAACCTAACCGGAATTATACAAACACCCTTTGTAGAGTAGTTTGTGCTGATACTTCATCGCGATCGCTAAATTGTTAGGTTACAGAGGCTATATGAGAACACTTGATAGTTTCCCAGTCAATAATCAATGCATTTTGGGATGGACTAGCGCTTATTATCCCGGTTGGCGACAAGATTATTTACGCCCGGAAAATATTGATTACAGTGCTGTGACTACAATCGTTCATTTTGCGGTTAAACCTGGTGCTAAACAGCAAAATGCAATTTTCGCTCCCGCCGGTTTGGATTTTGAGACTAATCAAATTACTCCAGAAAACTCAGCAGCTTTGCTGAAAGCAGCCCATGCATCTGGTACAAAAGCTCTGTTTGCGATCGCTTCCCATGAAAAAGCAGAAATCAATGGGGCGACAAATATCAACAATAGATTTAGAGCCGCTACCAGCCCAGAAAATCTTGACGCCTTTACAACTAATTTGGTGAAATTTTTAACCAACGATGGTAGAGGCTATGATGGCGAACAATACGATGGTATTGATATTCATTGGGAATATCTCACACAAGAGGATGAAGCCCAATATACCGCTTTTATTCATCTTTTGACTGAGAAATTAAGCGTCATTACTCCCCAGCCAATATTAACTGCGGCTGTCAAAAATCGCCCAGAGCTATTTGCTAAATTGCAACATCTATTCGCGCAAATCAATATCACAACATATCAATTAGCAGAAAATTCTCTAGGTTGGGTTACTTGGCACAATGCACCACTGTATGACTGTGGGCACACACTTCCCGGAACTAATCAACTTCTGCCTTCTACTGATGGATTAGTCAAAGCTTTTATCAATGCAGGTGTAGCCGCCAGTAAGTTAGGAATTGGAATTGATTTTGAGGGTAAAAAATGGGGTGGTGTATTTGAGCCATTACAAAAATGGGACAAAACCCAAATACCTACATTAGCTTCAATTCCTTATTTTGATATTATTCATCGCTATTACAAAAAGCAGGTTTATCATTGGGATGAAACCACCCAATCTGCCTATTTAAAAATTAATACCTTGGGTTCTGCTACTGATAGTTTTATTTCTTATGAAGATGAGAAATCGGTACAGGTAAAGATTAATTATGTAGAGAAAAATAGTTTAGGCGGTGTCATTATTTGGGATTTAGCAGCCGGCTGGCTACCTGAAGCAGAAATTCCCGATCCTTTACTTCAAGCTGTCAAAAATTGCGCCTACCCTTCACATTATTATATATTTTAGGTTTTTAAGTCAGTAGTCAATAGTCAATAGTCAATAGTCATTTGTTAAAGACGCGATCGCCCTTGTCTGTACAATTGTCTCCCTTGTCCCCTGCTCTCTGCCTTGTAATAAGATAATTTTTAACGCCGATTTACTGAAACTTGTAGAATCAGAAAAGCTCAGATCAACCATTGGGCATTTAGTGCTAGGCTAGATTATTTTCGGTTGGTGACAGTATTGCCGGGGTAAAGGAGGCTCATCTGAACAGCGATCGCTCAGAAATATATTCATCAGAACAGTTTTCCAACGATCTACCTGCTGCAGAACGCTTCCAAGCAATTGTTGACAACATGGCTGAGGCGTTAATTGAAATCAACAGCTCGTGGCTTGTCACCTCGGTTAACAATCAAGTTGCAGCGCTTTTGGGCATCCAGCGAGAGCGTCTATTAGGCAAAATATTGTGGGATGCATTTGCTGTTGATGCTACGAGTGATTTGTTTCAATACTCTCAGCAAGCAATTAACCAAAAATTCCCTGTTGAGTTTGATGAGTTTTATCCCCCATTAAATCGATGGTTGTCGGTGCGGTTGGTACCGATTCCTCATGGTTTATTAGCTTATTTTTTAGATATTACAGAAAGGAAACAATTAGAAACAAAGCTACGCAAAGAGCAAGATTTTCTTAATGTCTTGTTAGATAATATTCAAGCCGGAATTGTGGCTTGCGATGCCAATGGGCAATTAAAGTTATTTAATCAAGCAGCGCGATTATTTCACGGATTACCCGTACAACCCATACTACCGGAGCAATGGGCAGAATATTACAATCTGTACTTGCCTGATGGTAAAACGCCGATGAATACGGCGGATATTCCCTTATTTCGGGCTTTACAGGGCGAACGGGTGGAAAATGTGGAAATGACGATCGCACCTCAGCAGGGAGTAGCGCGAATCTTCTCAGCAAATGGACAAGCGATCGCTAATTTGCAAGGTGAAAAACAAGGTGCTGTGGTAGTCATGCACGATATCACCGAGCGCAAACAGATAGAAAATGCTCTGCGCGAGAGTGAAGCTAGGTTATCGAGTATTTTTCAGACAATGCCTGATGGTATTGTTATTATCAATCCTGACGGACAAATTATCGCCGCTAATCGAGCCGCCGAGCAAATCTTAAAATTAACCAATAGTAGCATTACAGAACGAGTATATAACGATCCATCTTGGTCAATTACCACTGTCGAAGGGCAACCTTTTCCCGAAGCTGAACTACCTTTTGCGCGGGTGATGCAAACTGGGGAAGCTGTATATGGAGTGGAACACGCGATCGCCCATGCCGATAGTACCACTTCGATTTTATCAATTAATGCTTCACCTTTATTTAATGCTGCCGGCGAAATTATCAGCGTTATTACTGCTGTTACCGATATTACCGAACGCCAGAAGGTAGAAGCAGCCCTGCAAGAATCCCAAGAACGTTATCGTTCGGTAATTGAAGCGGCGGCTGAGGGCATTGTTTTACAGTATGCTGATGGAGCAATTTTTACCTGTAATCCCAGTGCAGAGAAAATTTTAGGCTTAACAGCCGATCAAATAATGGGGCGTACATCTCTCGATCCGCGCTGGCGGGCTGTTTATGAAGATGGTTCCCCTTTCCCCGGCGAATTGCACCCATCGATGGTAACTTTACGCACTGGGGAGCCACAAACCAATGTCATCATGGGTATTCACAAACCAGACGCCAGTTTAACCTGGATTTCCATCAATACCCGCCCTCTATTCTCTGTCAATAGCAATCAGCCTTACGCCGTTGTCGCCTCATTTTTTGATATTACCGAGCAGCAAGCAGCGTTACGCGATCGCCAACAAGCTGAAGAAAAACGAGTACAACTAGTCAGGGAACAAGTAGCCCGCGCCGCCGCCGAAGCCGCCCAACAACAGTCAGCTTTTTTAGCCGAAGTAAGTGCAGTACTGGCTTCTTCCTTAGATTACCAACAAACCCTGCAAAGCGTTGCCGATTTAGCTGTACCCTACTTTGCCGATTGGTGTAGTGTCGATTTACTCAATGAAGATAACAGCATCAGCCGTGTTGCTATTGCCCATATCGATCCGCAAAAGCAGCAATTTGGCTGGGAATTAGCTCAACGCTATCCGCGAAAATTGGATGATTGCTATGGTATTTCTCAGGTAATGCAAACTGGAAACAGTGAAATTGTTACCCAAATTACCGATGAACAGTTAACTGCGGCTATTGCCGATGCTGAATATTTAGAACTCTTACGCGGATTAGGCTTAAAATCCTGCATTATTGCACCTTTAAAAGCGCAAGAAAAAGTTTTTGGCAGTATTTCCTTTGTATTTACCGAATCTAAGCGTCATTACAGCCAAAAAGATTTGACTTTAGCCGAAGATTTAGCGCGACGAGCTGCGATCGCTATTGATAATGCCCGTCTTTATCAACAAGCCCAACAAGCCAGACAAGCCGCCGAAACCGCCGCAGATCGCACCGCCCGCTTACAAACAGTGACAGCCGCCCTTTCTCAATCTCTAACTCCTTTGCAAGTGGTGGAGGTAATTGTAGAACAAAGCATGGCTGTATTAAAAGCTACTTCTGCAATGGTGGTGCTAGTCAGCGATGATGGCACCGAGCTAGAACTTGTCAAAGCTGTCGGTTATGAAAGTGACTTGTCAGCATCTTGGCAACGATTTTCCATGAATACTCCTGTTCCCTTAACCGAAGCTATCCGAACCGGAGAGCCAGTGTGGATGGAAACCGTAGGCGAAAGAGTTAGCCGCTATCCTCATTTAGCAGAAAATTACAGTAAATATGATAATAGTGCCTGGATGTCCCTACCCCTAGTAGCTGAAGGTAGATCGGTGGGTGGAATGTCGCTGAATTTCCTAGAGTATAAACAACTGACAGCAGACGATCGCGAATTTATTTTGGCAATTAGTCGTCAATGCGCTCAAGCCATTTCCCGCGCTCAGTTATATGAAGCCGAACGTCAAGCAAGAGCAGAAGCGGAACAAGCCAACCGAGTCAAAGATGAGTTTCTGGCAGTACTATCTCACGAATTGCGATCGCCCCTCAATCCCATTTTAGGCTGGACAAAGTTACTGCAAACGCAAAAATTAACCCCCACAAAAGCCCAGCAAGCCTTAGAAACAATCGAGCGCAACGCCAAACTCCAAGCCCAACTGATTGAAGATTTGCTCGATATTTCCCGGATGTTACGGGGTAAACTCAGTCTTCAGACTGCGCCAGTCAACCTCATCGAAGTGATTGCCGGCGCGATAGAAACAGTACAGTTAGCCGCCAATAGCAAATCTATTCAAATTCAAACAATTTTGCAACCAGGCAAGCAAACCGTATTTGGCGACGCCAATCGCTTACAACAAGTCTTCTGGAATTTACTCTCCAATGCCATTAAATTTACACCAGAAGGCGGACGAGTAGAAGTAAAGTTAGCAGAAATTGGTAAGCAAGTGCAAATTCAAGTCATTGATAATGGTAAAGGTATCAATGCTGACTTTATACCGCATGTCTTTGAGTATTTTCGCCAGGCTGATAGCAGTACAACCCGTAGATTTGGCGGATTGGGGTTAGGTTTGGCGATCGTTCGTCAAATTGTCGAGCTACATGGGGGTACGGTAGAAGCCCAAAGTCAAGGCGAGGGTTTAGGCGCAACATTTACAGTTTTGTTACCAGCAACCAGCATTGAGCCGGAATCATCTCCAGACAATCAACCTTCCCGCTTATCTGTAAATTTAACAGGCTTGCGGATTTTGGTTGTAGACGATGAAGCCGATATGGGTAATTTAGCAGAATTTATTCTTACCCAGCATGGTGCAGATGTCACGGTTGCTACTTCCGCCGCCGAAGTATTAAATATTTTGCCGCAATTCCTCCCAGATTTACTGCTGTGTGATATTGGTATGCCAGAAATGGATGGCAATATGCTAATCCAACAATTACGAAAACTTTCGCCAGCCCAAGGAGGGACAATTCCTGCCATTGCGCTCACTGCTTACGCTACCGAGTGCGATCGCAATCAAGCTTTAGCAGCAGGGTTTCAACTGCATCTACCTAAGCCAGTAGAGCCAGAAGTCTTGTTAGAAGCGGTTGTTCGAGTAATTCAGACTGGTGTATAGATATCTAAAGTTCAGAGAAAAATATCAAGAAATACAAAGTTATATAAAGAAGAACCATTTTTGTAATTTGTGTAATACAAACAAAATCCTAATATTGCGTTATATTTGTATTACGCGACGCCAGCTAAAGTCAACTTTCCCTAGATAATAATTAACTTTTTCAGATGGAATTGATAGCCACAATCATCTGCTAGCAAAGCGTACAAAGATATGTACCGATGTTTATTACAACCTCTAGCGTTCTCTAAATCTCATTACAGATTCAAGTGTTATGTTTAGAGCAGTGAGAAATATTTTCGGCCTTGTGAATCAGCTCGTAACACCTTTCCGGATCTAAATCTCTACAATTTATTAGATTTGGGAAGACTAGATGAATTTACAAGTACCTACATTTGTCTCACCTACTTTTGCTCGCTTTATTGCTTCAGAAGTCGAACCAAACTCATTAAGCAAAAAAGACATAACTAATTGCTTAAAAGCCTTGGGAATTACAGATCCAAAAATTTTAACGCTGAAGTGGAAAAAAGAATTGTGGGTTCAACTACAACTTGCTGCTACTTCCAGTTAACTTAAAACCCCAAAAATAGATAATTCAGTAATAATTAGCGAAAATTTCAATTTTACTGATTTCTGCAATCTGCCTATTCTTTTAGGTTTTAATTTTCTTCTACCAATTTTAAAAAAGAATGCGACAGATGGTAGGGGTATGGCAGTGCCATGCCCTCTAGAATATATCTATATATTAATGAGTATAAGCTGCAAATTTAAAATCATGTTACTATGAAAATAGTGAAAAATTTAGTAAAAAATTGATGCAATAGATTTCACAAGTAAAGCCAAGAAAAATTAGATCAAAAAACAATAGATTTAACGGTTTAGATCTATTACTGTAGGAGTTTTGGGAACTTGAAAATTAAAGCACTGGATGTCAAAGCAGGCGATCGCATCATTGCCTACTGCAAAAATAAACGGCAAATCTGTAAGGTAAAGCAAATTATAGATTCAGGCCATAGCAATATCACCCTCTCAGTATTTACATCTGAACATTATCGCGGCTGCTTAGTCTCATGCGTCGTCAGGTTTCAGGGAGACGCTTTAGTTGAATTAGTAAGCTAATATTATTTTTGCCATTTTTTACCTAAAACCTAATTTGTGTGTCATAATAAAAATTGAGAAATTAATTCGGTTAACAGCTTTTGTTTTTAGTATTGACAGGCTTTTTGTTTTTGGTATTTACAAACTTTTCTCCGAAATCTAAATCTCTACACATTTACAATTTCGGAGACAATCTATGTCAGTTTATATAGGCAATCTTTCTTACGACGTTACAGAAGCTACTTTGAATGCCGTATTTGCAGAATATGGTTCTGTAAAGCGTGTTCAGCTACCTACTGATAGAGAAACAGGTCGTCTGCGCGGCTTTGGTTTTGTGGAAATGGGTACCGATGCTGAAGAAACTGCAGCCATTGAAGCCCTTGATGGTGCAGAGTGGATGGGAAGAGACTTAAAAGTGAATAAGGCTAAACCCAAAGAAGATAGAGGCGGTTCCTTTGGTGGTAATCGTGGCAATTATGGCGCACGGAATCGTTACTAAACTGTGCTAATTTAAGCGATTAATTAACTTGATATGTTATGCGGCTCAAGCATTTCTGCTTGAGCCTTTTTTCTCAACAATTTTAGCTCTATATAGCCAGCAATTCTTCATCACCTTGAATTGATGAAAATTTTTGTATCCATTTATCGGTAAGATATTGAATATTCATTGGCTATGATATGGCCAAAATTTTTTGAAATTTTAGTTTAATTCGGGGGAATTAAAAAATGTCTACTAACACTGAACTCGTTTCTTATATTCAAGGAGAGGAATTTGAGGCGCTTTTAGGTAATGAGAAAATTGTTGTAGTTGACTTTACAGCTACTTGGTGTGGCCCTTGTCGTCTGGTTGCGCCATTAATGGAACAACTCGCCCAGGAATACAAAGATCGTGCCAAAGTTGTTAAAGTAGATGTGGATAACAACAAACCTTTATTCAAACAATTTGGTCTTCGCAGTATTCCCGCAGTTTTAATTTTTAAAGATGGGGAGTTAGTAGACACTATTGTTGGCGTTTCTCCTTACGAGCAATTTAGCAAAGCAGTTGAGAAACAGCTTTAAATTGTTGTTCAGAATATTCGCCGTTCTCCCATTTTTTGGGAGATGCTTACACATAATTTTATTAATCTTCAAAACCATCTTATATATACAATCTAAATAACAATTAGATGTACTAACCATGACTCCAGAAGCCAAACACATTGTTAGCGAAATCAGGCGTGAATTTTACTCTCTGTTTGCTGCTGCAATGAAAACATCAGTCAGCATCAGTAGTATATCCTATAGTAGTAATTCTCCTATTGCCTCTTGGATGGATGATAGGCAACAACTGAATTATGTAAATATCTACGCTTATACAGCACCAGATGAATTTAACCCATTATCCCCGTTCATCTTGCGATTAGCTATTAATAAAAGTGCTTTGCAATTCATGATGGGGAAAAAGTCGCAGAAATCCCGAGGACTTAATCTGTTGTGGAACTTTGAGCTAACGGTATTACCAAGAGAAATTTTAGATTTTCTTCCTTGGATAGTTAGCTTAGTTGAAGCCCAAAATCAAGTTTTACCTTCCATGTTACAGTCACCACCCCATCCATTAGAATTTGAAATACCAGATGTCGGGTTATGCAATAATCTATGGACTCTGGAAGCTCGCCTTCTAACAAAGATAATGCAACCAACATTTTAGTTAGTTAAGTTAGCATCAAAAAACCAAACTACGTAAAGAACCGTAAAGACCATTAAAATCCTTACCAATGACAAATGACAAATGACAACTAATTATTGTTGTAAGTTATCTATGCTAATCTCTCCATTAACCTCTGCTGATTTATTGGTATCAGCACTTGGTGATTCTTTACTAAAAGATTTTAAAGTAGAAGCTAAGGTTAGGTTAGAAGCGACTTGATAAGCTATCTCTTGGGGTATTTTTTGTTGTTGGTTTAATAACTCAATAAAACTTTCAAAATCGCGCATCACACAATATCGATGTAATGCAGCTTTTTTTTCTATGAGATGAAACTTTTCATCAATCTTTGCTTTTGCTTCCTGTTCCGCCTCAGCAATTGAATTTACAAAACCGCTATTATGACATAACTCACCAGAAATTTTATAATAATAAGCTTTTCTACTTAATGATTCTTCCTCAATATGAATTGAATGAAATTTGTAATCAACTTTGTATTTTTTAGCTTCCATAATATAGATGACATCACATCATTAACTAAAAATAATCTTGAATTTGCCGAATTTTTTGGTTAAATAAACTAACAATCATATTTTCCTCACCTTCCTCGCGTGGCACATTCTGGATGATGAGGACTTTAAAGTGGTCAATTTTTAATTTAAAACAAAATTTGTGTCCGACTTTGATTCTCATCTTTAACCTTAACACGATATTCAGTTTCTCTACAGAATATATTGATAAAGTTTAAGTTGCATATTTTACCAAAGTAAGTTTTCTCTCTATAGCTCAATTTTTGAGTAAATTTTATCAACTGAACTATATAGCCCCCGCACAAAAAATGTATTATACATAACCTATTGCCTAGATATTGCGCTAAGATTGGGTGCAATATTCAAATATTTACTGCATAAAAATTGCTAAATTCAGATTATATATTTTATATCTAGAAAACCTGTTAATAGAATATAAATAAGTTGGGCATGAGCAATAGTGACACAACTAAAAAGCAATATATTGACAAAGAGAAAAATAATTTGCTTAAAAAGAAATAATCAGGAAATCTGTGTTAATCTAAAAACAGGAATCAAAAAGTAAGAATGCAAAAAGACTTCAAGACAATATTGAGGGAACTCGATAAAGTCCTTTTGCTCTGGTAAGTCCGCTTCAATATCGTTATGCCTTTTAGTAACGATAAACAAAAGCCAGATAAGCAAGACAATCACCTTAGTATAGGCTTGAAGTCAAATATAGCTTGCTTAGATGATAGCCAGTAATGTTTGGCTATACTAGTTAATTAAACTGCCAAAACCAATTACTCTGCGAGTCTGGGGAGAAAGAAAGACTCTGAGTGCATACTGGCAATCCCAAATAATTTAGAACGGTTACTAAACTGAGAAAAAGCAATATTCACTTTGTTTTATTGCTCTAACTCTGTTCTAGCAGATGCTGATGCGGAAAATAAAAACCTCCGATAAAGTAGATACCGTTTCATATAATTCAGGAATTTAACTAGAACGTCAAAATTTACCAATACACTGCCAAGACCATAGTGTTAAAGGTTGATAATGCAGAGATTTACCTTGTAATTAAGGTGTTATCGAACTGCATTAATAGCCAGAGGATGAAGTAATTTTTTAGGAATAACTGGCAGAAATACTAAAACGCGATCGCTCGATATTTGAGGATAGTAAATCGAGCAACGATAGTATTAGCAATATTCTCATAGTTGTTGCCACCATTAAGAGTAAACTGCAACTTTGGTTGGTTGGGTGCAGGGCAAAATCCTGTAAAGGTCGAAATTGCTACTGTCAAAACTCTGAAGGCTTGAGCAACCGATGGAAATTTAGCTGCAACTACTGACAATGCTAGTGCCAAAGTTCTGCTGAAAGAAAATCCTCACACATATATCTGAGCGCCATTGCTTAAGAGTCATCTGTGCAATATTCCTCAAACATAAATTACATCCTCATCTATGCAACCTATTACTGTTTTTGCCCGGTGTGTTTTTTGGCCAATACTATGTGCCAACGCTACCAAGGGTTAAGCCCCAGGTAAACTTTTACTCCCATCAACCAATTACTTCTAGGAAAACACAAACCATGTCTATCGATAGCAAAATCAGACAGATAGCTTTTTATGGTAAAGGCGGTATTGGTAAGTCTACTACCTCTCAAAACACGCTGGCAGCTATGGCAGAAATGGGTCAACGCATCCTGATTGTTGGTTGCGACCCTAAAGCTGATTCCACTCGCTTAATGCTGCACAGTAAAGCTCAAACCACCGTTTTGCACTTGGCTGCTGAACGTGGCGCAGTTGAAGATTTAGAACTCGAAGAAGTCATGTTAACTGGCTTCCGTGGCGTCAAGTGTGTAGAGTCTGGTGGCCCAGAACCTGGGGTAGGTTGTGCCGGTCGGGGTATTATCACCGCCATCAACTTCTTAGAAGAAAATGGTGCTTACCAAGATGTTGACTTTGTATCTTACGACGTACTAGGTGACGTTGTCTGCGGTGGTTTTGCGATGCCTATCCGTGAAAACAAAGCCCAAGAAATCTACATCGTTACCTCTGGTGAAATGATGGCGATGTACGCTGCAAACAACATCGCTCGCGGTATTTTGAAATATGCACACACAGGTGGTGTTCGTTTAGGTGGTTTGATTTGTAACAGCCGGAACGTTGACAGAGAAATCGAACTGATTGAAACTCTGGCAAAACGCTTGAACACCCAAATGATTCACTATGTACCTCGCGACAATATTGTTCAACACGCTGAGTTGCGTCGGATGACTGTTAACGAGTACGCACCAGAAAGCAATCAATCTAACGAATACCGGACATTAGCAAACAAAATCATCAATAATCAGAATCTTCAGATTCCTACACCCATTGAAATGGAAGAACTAGAAGAGTTATTGATTGAATTCGGTATTCTCGAAAGTGAAGAAAATGCTGCCAAAATGATTGGTCAGCCTGCTGAAAGCAGTAAGTAAATTATTTAGCAGGGTGGGTTAGCGCTCATCCTGGCTCAATCCAGGGGCTAGGGAAGAGATTTTTTCATGGACTCGTTGTGTGATTGATCGCCTGACCTTCTAGCTAGAGAATATTAGAAATTGCTACCCATAAAATGGGTAGCAATTCGCATCTGCTAATTTTCTTGAGTAACAGCCAGCTAAAATTATCAGTTTATGTTACATTAAGTAGTGGAATAGTAATACATAAATATAGCTATAGTTTGGGTTCAGTACACCCGACTGGTGCGCCAACCTCTGGATTGAGCGTATACCGCAGATTAATGCGTTACTTATCCGTCGTTTGATTAGCTCAGTGGTAGAGCAAGCCGAAATGAACGGTTGAGCGTAGGTTCGATTCCTACATCAAACTCCCGAAAGTTAGCTCACTGGTAGAGCGATCGACTCATAATCGATATGTTGCAGGTTCGATTCCCGCACTTTCAGCCAACCCTGTCCGGGTAAAAGGACGACAAATTGCGGAATAGAGCAGTGGTAGCTCGTTGGATTTAGGTTCCAAAGACCGGTGGTTCAAATCCACCTTCTGCCCCAACCCTGTCCGGGTTAAAAGACACTACCCTTTTAAGGTAGACCATATTACTTGATATAAAACTCTGTGATGTTGGTGCTAACTAATAGCCATTACCTAGTGATGTCTATTAGTTACAGTAAAGAAGCTAGAACAAATGCAAGGCTCCCTAACTTGAGTATGTCCTTTGTTTAACATCTCCAGCAAGCTGGAACAGGCAAAACAAACGGCATATCTGAGGGCTATGATCTTTTTCTTGATTATCCTTGGGTGGTTGAGAAAAAGTTAGCAATCTTAATCCAGTTTTGGAGATGTATTTGTCCGCAACTGAACTGCAAACACCTACATTTGCAGAGTTTTAAATTTAATCAGGACTTACGCAAAATACCTTTGAAACTCTGATTTCTTAGTGTACTTCGTGTCTTTTCTGCGAGACGCTTCGCAAAGATGGTTCGATTCTTCCGTAGTTTGTGCGTAAGTCCTATTTAATGAATCTTGATTTGTATTCAGTATTTATTTGGTAGCATCTCATCAAAAAAGCAAATAAGCTGAAAAAAGTGATTAAAGTTCAAAAGCGTATTCAGTTAATTCACAGTATTGATTTACAATTCCTTCGGTTATCAATCTTTAAGGAGTATTTAATGATATCTGATATATCTGGTATTGTTGGGGTTGGTAAAGAAATTATCAATATTTTTCCTACTAAACGTCAAAATTTAGGAAAAACAGTTTTACGTGATAGTCATAACCGAGAATGGAAAGTAAAAGTACGCTATTCAAAGAAACGAGGACGTTATCTTAAACTTTATTCTTATGTGGATGGCAAAAAAAAGCTCAGAGCATCAGCCGATCAATACAAATATTATTTACGAATTACTCCTGATGAGTGGGAATTGTTTTATCGAGCAGCCGCAGGGTTAGAGGACTCTCGTATTACTTATGTTTTAGACAGATTAGTAGGAATATAGGGTAACAAAAATTTCACAATTAGTTGCGATAGATGGGTAGGGCACAACATTGTTGTGCCTTTCAAATAATTTATGTGTCGCAAACATTACAGCGTATTTCAGGTAAATGAGGTGTACAGGTAGGGGTATGGCACTGCCCATTGGTGTCAACTTAACGTGAAACCTGCTTGGTTGCAAGGTTTCGCCCTCACCCCCAGCCCCTCTCCCTGAGGGAGAGGGGAGCAAGAGATTCAATTCCCCTTCTCCCTGAGGGAGAAGGGGTTAGGGGATGAGGGCGCGAGGGTTTTTGTACAACACGCGCCGTATATAGCTTTTAGCTTAAGTTGACACGTATGGGCACTGCCCACCTGTGTCAACTGAACGCAAAACCCTTATCCTAACTAGCTCCCATGCTCTGCGTGGGAGCGTAGATTTATGAGGCTCTGCCTCAATTTATCAGAAGACGAGCCGGAGCCTCGCAATCCGCATTTCCAGCCGGAGGCTGGAAACGAGATATGGGCAGCAATGCCATGCCCCTACCATCTGCCGCATTCTGTTTTCAAATTGGTATGAGCGTAAAAAAAGGTGGACAAGATGCCCACCTAAAGAAATTAAGAGAATATTCTGTTGCTAATTAACCGAGTAATGCTTTTGCTTGAGCTAAAACATTATCAACACTAAAGCCAAATTTCTCTAAACAAACGTTACCGGGAGCAGAAGCACCAAAGCGATCGATGCTGATAATATCGCCTTCGGTACCAACATACTTGTGCCAGCCGAAGCTAGAACCAGCTTCTACAGCCAAGCGCTTGGTAACAGCTTTGGGAAGAACGGATTCTTTGTAAGCTGCATCTTGTGCTTCAAACAAATCCCATGCTGGTAAGGAGACTACACGAACTTTCTTACCTTCGGCTGTCAGCTTTTCAGCAGCAGTAACAGCGAGGCTTAATTCGGAACCAGTACCAATGAGGATAATATCTGGTGTACCGTCGCTATCTACTACTACATATCCACCCTTGGCAACACCTTCAATTGATGTACCTGCCAAGTTGGGGACATTTTGACGGGTGAACGCTAACAGAGTAGGAGCATTTGCCTTTGCTCTTTCAATGGCTACTTTGTATGCACCAGAAGTTTCGGTTCCGTCTGCGGGGCGAAGAACTGTGAGGTTAGGAATAGCACGCAGGGAAGCCAGTGTTTCTACTGGTTGGTGGGTGGGGCCATCTTCACCTTGACCGATGGAGTCGTGGGTCATTACCCAAATACTACCGGCTTGGGATAAAGCAGATAAGCGGATTGGTGCCCGCATGTAATCGGAGAAGATGAGGAAGGTTGCGCCGTAGGGAATTAAACCGGAATTGTGCAAGGCGATACCATTGACAATTGCACCCATACCATGCTCACGAACACCATAGTGGATGTTGGGGTTTTGGTATTGTCCTTTTTGGAAGTCGCCCTTACCTTTGAGTTCGGTTAAGTTGGAGTGGGTTAAGTCGGCGGAACCACCAATTAACTCTGGTAAAACTGCTGCTAGTTTGTTTAAGCAGGTTTCTGAATGTTTGCGGGTGGGTAATCCTTTGTCTTCGGGGGTGTAGGTGGGGAGTACTTTATCCCAACCATCAGGCAATTTGCCACTGAGGTAGCGCTCAAATTCAGCTGCTTCTTGGGGATATTTAGCTTTGTAATCAGCAAAGACTTTATTCCACTCAGCTTCGTAGGCGGCACCACGCTCAACTGCTTTGCGGGTGTGGTTGAGGGCATCTTGGGGAACTACGAAAGGTTCGTATTCCCAACCTAAATTTTTCCGAGTAAGAGCGATTTCTTCTGCACCTAAAGCAGCACCGTGAACCCCAGCAGTGTTAGCTTTGTTGGGAGAACCGTAACCGATGGTGGTGGTGACTTTAATCATCGAAGGCTTGTCAGTCACTGATTTTGCTTCTTCGATGGCTTTGGCGATCGCTTCTAGGTCGGTGTTACCTTCTTTAACATGCAAAACGTGCCAACCGTAAGCTTCAAAGCGCTTTGACACATCTTCGGTGAAGGCAACATCTGTAGAACCATCAATAGAGATGTGGTTGTCGTCATACAAAGCGATGAGTTTACCTAATCCCAAGTGCCCTGCAAAGGAAGCAGCTTCACCGGAAACACCTTCCATGTTACAACCATCACCTAAAATCACATAGGTGTAATGGTCAACAATATTGGCATCGGGCTTGTTATATTTAGCTGCTAGGTGGGCTTCAGCGATCGCTAAACCGACGCCATTAGCAATGCCTTGACCTAGTGGCCCGGTAGTAACTTCTACACCAGGAGTTACGAAGTTTTCGGGGTGTCCGGGGGTTTTGGATTCCCACTGCCGGAATTGCTTGATGTCCTCAATGGTGACGCTGTCGTAACCAAATAAGTACAGCAGGGCATACTGTAACATGGAGCCATGTCCAGCAGATAGGATAAAGCGATCGCGGTTAAACCACTGGGGATTTTTGGGGTTAAACCGCATAAAGCGATCCCATAGTACAAAAGCCATTGGAGCAGCGCCCATCGGCAGCCCTGGGTGTCCCGATTTTGCTTTTTCTACGGCATCAATAGCCAAAAAGCGAATCGAGTTAATAGATAGTTCTTCGAGGGATTGGGTTGCAACAGCCATAATCTCTTGTTTTTAACGACGGGTTAGCACTCTTGGTAGCTCATTTACCGGGGAGGCAAAAGCGAAAAAAGCCTTGTCCGATTCCCGGACAAGCTATTTTTCCAAACTGGGGCGGGGATTGTTCCCCCATGATTGCCTTGTTTTTACATTCCCCCTATCTTTATCATCCCACTGCCAATTGTTGATGGACAAGCGGGATGTTTGATGATGGCGGTGATAAATCCAGCTAATAATTGGGTTGTTTTGAACCCTGCATTTAGTTGGAAATGACGTTGATGATACTTTTAGCACCAACTTTCGCCAAAGCGATCGCTTGATATTTGCGGGAATTTTAGACGTATTTCTTAAAGGCTAGGGTGACATTGTGACCGCCAAACCCAAAAGAATTAGATAATGCCACATTAACTTGTTGAGCGCGGCTCTTGTGGGCAATATAATCCAGATCGCATTCTGGATCGGGATTTTCTAAATTAATTGTTGGTGGAACTCGATCGTTAGCCACCGCCAGTACTGTAGCTACGGCTTCAATACCGCCAGAACCTCCCAAAAGATGACCTGTCATCGATTTGGTAGAGCTAACGGCTATGTTATAAGCATGGTCGCCCAAGGCTTTTTTCATTGCCGCCGTTTCTGTGGAATCATTTGCTGGGGTACTAGTGCCATGAGCATTGATATAGTTCACCATTTCTGGGGTGAGTCCCCCATCTTTCAGTGCTAGTTCTATGGCTCTGGCTGCTCCCAACCCACCAGGGACAGGGGAGGTCATGTGATATGCATCACAAGTCATCCCATAACCGACCATTTCGGCATAAATGCGAGCGCCGCGATTTAAGGCGTGTTCTAGTTCTTCTAGCAGCAAAATTCCCGCACCTTCACCCATGACAAATCCATCGCGATCGCGGTCAAAGGGACGGCAAGCATTAGCCGGGTCGTTGCGCGTCGAAAGCGCCCTAGCAGCAGCAAATCCTGCTATACCCAAGGGTGTAATCGCCGCTTCGCATCCGCCGCAAATCATGGCTTTGGCATAACCCCATTGAATTTGGCGAAAAGCGTCTCCGATGGCATTAGAACCAGCTGCACAAGCGGTTACAGAGCAGGAATTGGGGCCTTTAGCTCCCGTATGAATGGCTGTTAATCCGGCGGCCATGTTGGCGATCATCATTGGGATCATGAACGGACTACAGCGATCGGGGCCGCGATTTAGATACACTGTTTGCTGGTCTTCTAAAACCTTCAATCCACCAATGCCAGAACCAATAATTATACCAACTTGTTCGGCATTCAGTTCATTAATTTCTAAACGCGCGTCAGCTACAGCTTGTTTGGCAGCCGCAACCCCAAATTGGGAGAATCGATCCATGCGCTTGGCTTCTTTGCGATCCAAATACTCATGTGGATCGAAATTTTTGACCTCACCAGCAATGCAGCAATCATGCTTAGATGCATCAAAAGAAGTGATGTAGTCAATGCCATTACGACTACTCAACAATCCTTCCCAATAATCTTTTGGTGTATTGCCAATTGGTGTAATCGCGCCCACACCAGTTACCACAACGCGTTTACGTTTATAATCTGTCATGACTCAGTTAAAGGTGGCGAGAAAGCAGCAAAAAAGGTGACTAGTGAATAGAGAATAGGCTTCGGCTACGCTCAACCTAAAAGGGTTAGGGGCTAGTAACTAGGGAATGGAGTTTTTCCCGATCCCCAATCCCTAATACTCGATCCCCAATTGCTTTTCAGGCAGATGTAGTAGCTTCTCCCATGATATGCTTCACTGCATCTCCAACCGTTAAAATCTTTTCAGCTTCTTCATCAGGAATTTCAATATCAAATTCTTCTTCAAAAGCCATTACTAATTCCACAATATCTAGGGAATCAGCTCCTAAATCGTCAATAAATGTGGCTCCTGGTGTGACCTTCTCAGGCTCAACACCCAATTGATCGACTACCACTGTCTTAACTTTGTCAAACACTTCCGCTTCTGTGCTCATAGATATAAATTCCTTAACCAGTTGCTATGATCTGCTCTTTAATAGGTGACATTGTTTTGAGCATATACATCTTATCGGAAAGCGCGATCGCCCGTATACTGTCCCAGAATTTTCTGGCAATATCATTTATGGGCGGCGCTATACGATTGCATAGGCTGTCAACATGTGTCTTTTTTGCAATTCTTACTGATTTTTTTTACAATGTCCAAACTCGGATACATAGCCTTGCAAGCTACACTGGCAAGGGAAGATCAATAATTTATTGTTGAGAGCTGATGCTCTCAGGGCAATATAGTTCTATGCTATCTCAAACACTAAGATACGCTTACTTTCCTGGTTGTGTGGCGCAAGGTGCTTGTCGGGAACTTTACCAATCAACTCAAGCCTTAACCCAAGCACTAGGGATTCAACTGATTGAACTGAAAAAAGCTGCTTGCTGTGGTTCCGGTACTTTTAAGGAAGATTCTCAACTGTTAGAAGATACAGTAAATGCCCGGAATATTGCTTTAGCAGAAGAGTTAAATTTACCTTTACTTACCCATTGCAGCACTTGTCAAGGTGTCATCGGTCATGTCGATGAACGCCTCAAGGAATGTCAAACAAAAAAACCAGAATACATTCAGCAAGTAAATGGTTTGCTAGCGAAAGAAGGCTGTTTACCTTATCGCGGCAGTACCGAAGTTAAACATCTGCTTTATGCTTTGGTACAGGATTACGGTTTAGAAGAAATTACTCAACGAGTTACCCACAAGCTAACTGGATTAAAATGTGCGGCGTTTTATGGTTGTTACCTGCTACGCGCCCAAAAATCTCTGCCCTATGACGACCCTTACGGCCCTGAAGCCATGGAAAATGTTTTCCGGGCAGTGGGTGCAGAACCAATTTATTATCGAGGTCGGACTCAATGTTGCGGTTGGCCGCTTTCTAGTTACGCGACTCGCGAATCTTTTCAGATGGCGGGTAAGCAAATTCAAGATGCTTTAACGGCTGGTGCTGATTGTTTAGTTACCCCTTGTCCTTTATGTCATCTCAATTTAGATTCCCGTCAGCCAGAGGTTGAAAAGGTAATTGAAAAGAAACTGGGTTTGCCGGTGTTACATTTACCCCAGTTAATTGCTTTGGCTTTAGGCATTAGCCCCAAAGAATTGGGTTTAGAACGTCATATTGTTTCCACAAAACCAGTGTTAGAAAAATTGGGATTTTAATCAAGAATCTTAATTGGTTATGTGATATCGATTTAATTAATGATTGTGACATTTAGATTGTCGCAAAGCAAAGGGCGGGGAAACCCCGCCCCTACAGATAAACCCGATTTATTGAATAAGTCGGGTTTATCAACAATACTCTTAATTACGAATTACTATCAGCCCAAACATCACCTGTAGCTGGTGACTCAGCCGGAGCAATCGCGCTTTGGCTTTCTCCTAAATTAATCTTGACTACTTTCTTGCTGACTTCTTCTACTTTCGGTAGAGTTAATGTCAAAATACCATTCTTAAATTCGGCTTGTACGCGATCGTTTTGGATAGGCGCAGGTAGATTCACAATTCTTTGAAACTTACCATAGCGAAATTCGGAACGGAAGAAACTTCCTTCTTGCTGTTTGCTTTCTTGGCGAGTTTCACCAGCAATAGAAACTGCTTCTCTTGTGACATGAACATCTAAGTCTTTGCCTTCAATACCAGGAATTTCAGCGCGTAAAATTATGCTTTCGGTGGTATCTTGTAGTTCAATTGCTGGTGTCCAAGCTTGGGTAATTTGCGAGTTAGCTCCTGCTAGTTCGTCAAACATTTTATCCATTTGACGGCGTAGAGTTTCCATTTCAGAGAAGGGTTGCCAACGTATTAATGCCATAACTTGATTAACCTCCAAAAGAACAGTGATAATAACTAAAGTTGGTTAAGTAATTAGTAATTGACAAGCAAAAAGATTGCAGAATTGAGAATTATTTATTGACTGCGGCTTTGCTCGATTGCCTATGTCTATATATTGGCTGAAACCCCAAATTTAGTTATTAGGGGAAACCCTACTTAGAGTTGTAGTGCTTCCCAGAAAGTTAACTTCTCACTTGGGTTCTTGACGTTGCAATTGTTTGAGAAACTTATACATTTCGGGCAACCGATTATAAATTGCCGATACTTTAAGATATAGCTTGTGGGGAATAGCGGGAGTACCAGAAACAATCTCTCCTGGTGCGACATCATTGTGAATTCCCGCTTGCGCCGATGCGATCGCACCGTCACCAATTTTCACTTGATTGGCGATTCCGGTTTGTCCCGCCAAAATTACCCGGTTACCAATTTCCACACCGCCAGCCATTCCCGCTTGTCCAGCGATCGCGCAACCAAAGCCAATTTTGCAACCATGCCCAATTTGCACTAAGTTATCAATAACTGTGTCTCGACCGACTCGCGTTTCTCCTACAGCCGGTCTGTCAATGGCGCTGTTAGAGCCAACTTCTACCCTATCTTCTAAAACTGTGTAACCAGATTGTTCCATTTTTACCCAGCCTGTACGGGTAGGCACAAAACCAAAGCCTTCTGCACCAATCACCACGCCACTGTGAATCACGCAATCTGCCCCGATTTGGCTGCGTTCGTGAATGGTACAGTTAGCATGTAAGGTAGTGCGATCGCCAATGGTCACATCTGGATAAATGACGACATTTGGATGAATAATCGCCCCATTACCTACTTTTACCCTGGGTTGAATTACCACATGGGGGCCAATATATACATCGCTACCAATTTCTGCTGTAGGGTGAATCACAGCTGTAGGATGAATTTCTGGGCTGGGGCGGTATGGTTGATAAAAAAGTGCGATCGCTTTTGCAAACAATAAGCGTGGTTCTTTCGTCGCTACCCAAACAATATTTCGTTCTTGGGCTTGTGTCTGTAATTTTTCGTCCTGCGGTAAAATCAACGCACTTGCATGAGTTTTACCCACCCAAGAAGCAAATTTCGTCCCTTCTATATAACTAAGATTACCAGTAGTCGCTTCATCAATGGCTGCCAACCCTGTAATCTCTGGATCGTGGTTTTCGTTGGCGCTAAGACTGCTATCGGTAACAATATCCCCAAGTCGGCTGACAATTTCGCTGAATTTCATGTGATTTTTTCATGAGTCATCTACAAAGGCAAGATAATTGTCGCTCTTTGTTAGCCACATGTTCATGATTTATACCTAATTTTCCGGTGCTTGTGATTTTTTATTGCCAAATGTCCGGTGCAGCTAGTTGTTAGGGACTTCCAAATAAAAAAATATTCTAATCATTAACTTACCAAGCCCGCAACTCGTAGGGGCGGGGTAACCCATTGGTGTCAACTTAAGCTAAAAGCTATATACAGCGCGTGTTGTACAAAAACCCTCACCCTCATCCCCTAACCCCTTCTCCCTCAGGGAGAAGGGGAATTGAATCTCTTGCTCCCCTCTCCCTGAGGGAGAGGGGCTGGGGGTGAGGGCAAAACCTTTGCACAAAACGGGTTTCACGTTAAGTTGACACGTATGGGGGTAACCCCGCCCCTACAATTTGGCATAATTTATTTTTTGAAGTTCCCTAAACCTTTGTCAATACTGTTCAGTTAAGCCCAAAAACCTTAACCTACGATTTTCCTTAACCAAGCAGTATTGAAACCTCTGCTTCTATGCACTTATTTCCATCACCCCCGTGATAATTACTAGATGGGAGTTTGTCATGGCATTGAAGATCATCAATCTTTAGGAGTAGATTAAGAATCCATCATTCTGCCCAAATATGTGCTTTTAAAAACTTACTTATGCTGACTTAGAGCCAAATTTTTTTTATTTATACACGAAAAAGCGCCTGAGAGTTTTGCTCACCCAAGCGCCCCTTCGTATAACTTTATACCAATCCACTTGTTTGATGCAACATCTGAAACCCGCAATAACCCCTGAAGGAGGAGCATTACGAAGATAACTGGTGACAAACATATTGTGAAGTGGTATCACTCCTTGCACTAACTAAGGATATCTCTTCTAGAATAATTGCAGTAATGTGGTGAGTGACACTTTATCAACTGACACTAGTTACAATCGATTCATCATAGGTAGTGTTTACTAAGACCTAGTAGACCGTAAGCTCGGCTAAGTATACAGTATAAAAAAATTTTATATTGCTGTGGCTAGTAGGCGATCGCGTTTAGATGATCCCAACCCTAAAAGGGGCGGGATTTCCCATCAGTAGTCAGTAGTCAGTAGTCAGTTGTTTTTGATACTGACTACTGACTACTGACCATTGACAGCGACGGGGCGACTGTCCCGGACACTCCTTCAAGGTGTGGGCTTAACGTCGCTTTTGGTGAATTGGTATGACTGCTGCGAACTTTTGCAGAGATTGATGGTTAATCTTGTTATGCTGTTACGCACCTATATATAGTTAACAGTTAGGCATCAAGTAAAAATAAGTAGTGCGAGCATCTTGCTCGCACGGGCAAGACTTCGGCGTGAGCGCTCAGTCGAACGCTGCCCACACTACAAATATTAAATTGTTCAACTTATTTACATAACTCCTTAACTGTCATAAACATAAAACTCATCCATTTATCTCGTTTCATAGTGGAATCAGCTGAACAAATTCCCTAAACTTCTTAGTCATCCCTACTTCTGGTTGTCTGTTTCTGACTGATTAAAATCTGCCGAAATTAAAAAAAGTTAGCCAAAATGGCACCAAAATGATCGTGAAATTAGCTAGAATTTCACCAGAGTTGATAAATTAAGAGACAAATATCAACCCCTAAAATTTACTCAATATATCTATAATTAGCCGTAGAGATTTTATCTCAATATGGCTTAATTATTTTTTGAGTTTTGTAGGGTTTATAGTCTATTTAGGTTTTTAAAATAGTTAGGTGCAATTACCGAATTACTTAGTTGTTTAAATATTATCTAATTTTTTTATATTCCGTTGTTTTCACAAATCTCGATATTTGTGAATTATTAGCTATTAAAGTCAGAACTAATATAGATGCTCCACAATGTATGAATTGGAGAATTCAAGAGCATGAAAATTAACGATTTAGACCATTTAGAGCCTATTTCTGATGATGTAGCTGTTTTTGGAGGTAGAGGCACAGATTCCAGTGTGAGTAACAGTGTAGCCATTAGTTTCCGCATCAGTGGTAACGGTGTAATTACAGTCAATGGTGTGAGTACAGTTAGAGGTAACACTATTACTCCTAGTACAGGAGTTGGCACATCTATTTGGACACAACGCTTAAATTTCACCAAGACTCTAGCTGCTTTAGCTAAACCAACTGTGTTTAAAGGCTTTGTTAAAATAGCCACGGATGTATCATCAGTCCTCAAGTCTAGATTGTTAGCAGCAAAAAGATTCATCGATGCTAGATAATTAACCAAAATTAATTACCAATGTCTGCGGCAAATATAGGGAAGCGGAATTTAGCTGAAGCAATCACACGGCTTGAAGTTAGTTTGCTTTGCTCGCAATGACCGTAATTAATTTTGTCTGGTTAGGAGTCGTGTAAAAATAAGTTGAACAATTTAATATTTGTAGTGCGGGCAGCGTTCGACTGAGCGCTCACGCCGAAGTCTTGCCGGCGCGAGCAAGATGCTCGCACTACTTATTTTTACTTGATGGCTTACTCATCCGAGACTCTCAAGTTTCCCAGGATGCTGCCATTAGTCTAGTGAACTACCTACACTGACCTTCGGTACAGTGTAGGCTTCCCAATTCATTGGGGATTGCCTCCGTTTTCGTAGATTTTTTACGTCCAGAAGACTTTGGTCTTACATCCCCTCCAAGGGCAGAAGCGCTAGTTCCTAACGCTCTTACGAGTTCGCCAGTTACTCCACTTGGGGTTTCCCCAAGACCGTACTGGCTCACCAAAATTCGCAAACCTTCGGTTCTTATATTAATTGCAGCATTGATGTCTCTATCGTGCTGCTTTTGACAATGTGGGCAATCTACAAACCTAACTTTCAATGAATCATAACCATTTTGCAACATTGGGATTGGTAGTAGAGTCTCACTACAAAGTTGAGAAGACGGGAAGAAACGATTTATTTCAAGATATGTATGCCCAAATTTCTCTGCTTTGTATTTGAGCATGGTTTGAAACATTCCCCAGCCCTGGTCACTAATAGCTTTTGCCAAGTTAGGATTTCTCACCATGTTCTTAACTGCCAAATCTTCTACACAAATAACTTGGTTTTCGTATGCTATTTTGCGAGATAGCTTGTGTAGAAAGTCTTCACGAACTCTAGCAATTTTGCTAGACACTTTTGCAACTAAGCGTTTAGCCTTATGCCGCTTGTTAGTTGTTTTATTTGTTTTCTTGGCTAGTTTACGCTGCTTGCACTTTCTATTCTTTTCTAATTTAGCTAATCGTTTCTTGGGTAGGTCATATTTTGAACCATCAGAAGTGATTGCAAAATTTTTTAAACCCAAGTCAACTCCAATCGCATCTCTGACTGCAACTACTGGTTTATCTTCCTGGTTGAAAAGAATAGAAGCATAATATCTACCATCTGCATGTTTCGATATTGTTACAGTGGTGAATTTTGCATGACTGTGCTGTCTGTGAAATACGGCTTTCATTAACCCCAAATTTCCAGGAAACTTAATCACAGAGTCCTCTGGCATCAGTTTCACATTTTGGGGATACTGAATCGATTGCTTGCCATGTTTAGATTTAAAGTTAGGGTATTTAGCGCGTCCTTCAAAGAAATTGACAAATGCACTAGAAAGGTTAAATGTTACTCGTTGCAATACTTGACTATATGCAAGTCCTAACCAGTCAAACTCCTTTTTTAATCCTGGCAACAATTTATCCATTGCCGCCTTAGAAAGACCTTTCCCCGTTTCTTTGTACGCTGTAGTTGTGGCGTTAAGCATATAATTCCACAACCATCTAGTATTGCCAAAACATTGAGCTAAATATGATTCTTGCTCATCAGTGGGATAAATTCTAACTTTAATTGCTCTATACATGGTGAGCCACTTGCGGTCTTGGCGGTCTCCGTCACGTTAGCGCAGCGTTAGCGACGCAGGAGCGTTTCGCAAAGTGGCGAATCGACCTTACCGTATTTACTTTTTCACGGTAACACAAATAGTTAAAAATGTCGCAACTTAAACAAATATTTTGTTCGTTTCCTCCATGCCCTCTTCCCTGATTTCGCTGACGCTCAATATTGGTCAGAGGGCTGTCGTCAACGGTTCGGCTGACGCTCACCGGAAGCCTCACGCGCAATTCATCTCGACACCTCCCTCCGGGTAGGTGTGAGCCTTCTTGCTGTTTCAGGTAATTTGCTTGTGGGGTGGACATCTTGTCCACCCAGGACGGGCGAGACGCCCATCCCACAAGAGCTTGACTAATGCACTATTTTAGCCTTGCCCATTGGTGTCAACTTAAGCTCAAAATAGCCTCTGTACAAGCGTCACCCGCCTGAGAATGAATTAAGAGGCTAATAGTCCAAGTAGGGGCGGGTTAAACGAGATAGTCGTGAATTATTGGAGCATATCTGTGAACCCGCCCCTACTGAAGTAGACTCAAGATTTTGAAGATATTTAGTCATCTTAAGATGACTTTGGCTATGAGCAAGGAACTGAAGTTCCTTGCGGTAAAAGGGTTTCGCGTTAAGTTGACAAGTATGAGCCTTGCCACGCCACTACATTTATTTTTCCCTTCCCAAGTGATAGAAGAGGGTTACGAGGCTCCCTAACCTATACCTAATGCCCTTTCTCTAAAAATGAAGCCAAAATGGCTCCTCATCTGTGAGGAAATTAGTTAGAATTCTCTCAAGTTGCATAAACTAAAATGATTTGACAAAAGACATTGATTTAGTCTTTGTTTCTAATCATTTTTTAGCCTATGCATCTAAAATCATACAAATTATCGCGGTTAGAGACAGTAGTCTTTAGAGAGATTTCTGGCTATAAGGCGATTTATAACTATTTATAAATTACATAAATATTCCTTTTTAAGGATATCACCCGATTTAAAACATAAATTTGGGTGTTTTTTCATTTTTAAATTATGGTTAGTAGATTGATGGCAAGACAAAAAATAATTCCTTAGCCAATGTGGCTAGAAAAATCATATTTACAGCCATTTTGGCGATACAAGCAGAATTTACTTAGCTATATTAATATCAACAACTCAAACAGAGTTGATTCCAACAAACAGACAAACAAATCTCAGGAGAAAAGCAATGAATATCAACGACTTAACCTACATTGAAGCTGCAACCGAAGAAGTATTTGGTGGACGTGGTTCAACAACCAAAAACAAAGTTACATTGACAGTTGATGCTAAAACCAAAGTTTTAGAAAAAATCACTGTTAAACTTGATACAGATCTGAAATTAGAAGGTTATGTTGCTACAGCAACTGCTACTGCTGATACTGTTGGTGGTAAAGCAGGCTTCTCCAGCACCACAACCAATGCTCAAGTTGATGGTAACACCACTTCTGCTCTATCTCAATCTACAGCTGCTATCGAAAGCGGCTACCGTCGTTAATAAAAATAAATTGTCAGTAAAGTGCATTGATTTCGACTATTGCGAAATAGCAACTTGAAAAACAATTTATTTAAGTGTTACGCAAATTTCAAGCAGCTTTATAAAAGCTTGAATTGAGTAACAATATCTCTACAATTTTTTAAGAGAGGCAATTAATTGCCTCTCTTAAAATCACAGTTATACTCATAAAAATATTTTAAATATACTGGCTGATTCTTAAATTTAAATTGAAAATGCATTTATATTTTATTTAATGTGATAAACTTAATTTTATTAGGTGCTAATTAATTTAAAAAATAAAATTTAGCCCTAAAGTTTTAAGTATCTAAATATGCACACCAAATAAAGATTTCAAGCGGTATTTAACCGACTTGAACATAAATAAATTAGTCTCTTTTTTTGTCAGCATAATCGTTGACATTATTCGTTGTGCATAATTTGTATTTAAACAATTTGAATTTAACAGTTTAGGAGAAAAAATATGCCTAATAAATTAGGAACTAATAATGCTGATGTCTTCAGTTTCCTGGGGTCTAATTTGAACTACACCTTAGTAGGGCAAGGTGGCAACGATAATTTGACTGGCGGAAATGGTGCAGACAGATTACTTGGTGGTTTTGGTGATGATACCCTCGACGGCAGCAACGGCAACGATAATCTGTTTGGTGACTTTGGTAACGATTCGCTGATTGGTGGTAATGGCAACGATCAACTTTTTGGCGGTGTTGGCAGCGATGTGCTTCGTGGAGACGCCGGCAACGATCGACTATTTGGAGAATTAGGTGACGATATTGTCTATGGGGGCGCGGGCAATGACTTCCTGGATGGGAGTCTAGGCAACGATCTTCTATTTGGTGATGGCGGTAATGACAACCTGATTGGCAGTGCTGGTAGTGATGTACTGTTTGGCGGTGATGGCAATGATAATATAAGTGGCGGTACCAACGGTTCTGTTGAAGCTGATGCTGATGGATTTTTTAGAGATTACCTTGTTGGTGGTGGCGGTAGTGATGTTCTCAATGGATTTGGCGGCGGCTTCGGAACCTTTGAGATAGATGAGTTATATGGCGGCGGTACGGTTGACAATGCTGGCATTGTGACAAACGTTAATGATAATACTCAAGATATATTTGTGCTGGGTAATGCAAATAGTGTGTTTTATACTAGCGCCGGGTTTGATGACTACGCTCTGATTTTCGATTTTGTGTCTGGTATAGATAAGCTTCAAATAAACTTTAGTTCTGGGGCAAGCTATCGACCCCTGACTGGGGATTTTGTTGGTGATGGTCGTACTGATATATTACTTGTCGCAGACTTAGCTAGTGGTACTAGTGACTTAGTTGCTATTTTAGATGGTGTATCGAGGCTGTCGGGCGCAGATCTTATTCCTGTTTAACAATCAGAATATGCGTAGTGGCGTGGCAAGGCTAAAATGTTGCAAAAAAATGTAGGTTGGGTTGACGTAAGGAAACCCAACACCAGCATCTATGTTGAGTTTCTGAAATTCATGTTGGGTTTCGCAAAGCCTCAACCCAACCTACATCTAATGCACTATTTTAGTTATGTCAGTCCAGTAGGTTGAGGAATAATACTCAACCTAACCTACATATTTAGCGATCGCTCTTCAAATTCAAATTAATTAACTTCCCACATCAAGCAATTCTTTCTTAGAAAAACATTTTTAAAAAGGTGATTATGATCGATATTGCAGATTTGTCTTACTTAGAAAATATCAAATCTGAGTTGATTGTAGGTGGTGCTTTATTGGGAATCACTGCTGATGCATCAGCTAGCGGCGCTGAAGGTTTAGCCGAAACTGGGACACGTGTTAATATCAAAAATAAACCTCAAGTTACCATAGGAAAAGCTGAAGGAACATCTTTAGCGATTGGCGATGGGGCTGTAGCTGATGTTTCTGTGTTATATGCAGGTTGGGATAAAGTTAAGGTAAAAGTTAGATCTCACTATGGAGACAACTATGCTTTGACAACCGTTAAGGTAAAAGCAATCGATCATCCTTAACTTTAAAGGTTCTCAACATAATTACTAATTCGTAATTCGTAATTCGTAATTAAACCGAGGTGGAAAGCCGGACTTCTATAAATAGTAACGTTACGGGTGGGGTTTAAATCCCTATATGTAATACCGATTTTTTATGAGGCTGCATAGAATTCGATCCCCCCTAACCCCCCTTAAAAAAGGGGGGAAAAGAATCAAAGTCCCCCTTAAAAATAATTGTTGAAGGTGCGTTGCGCTGCGCGACAACACACCCTACATTTAAATTTCTTAACATAGTTGGAAATATTAGCGCCGACTTACTTACGAATTACGAATTGTTAATGAGGCTTGTCTAAAATCAATCTGCGCAAATCATGATACTTTTCTTTACTTAGGCGATAAATATCGGGACTGGGTTTAGCAACAATATGTCCTTGAATATATTTGACGCCGATTTTATGGAGATGATATAAGCTCATGGGGGTAGTTTCATCTACTCCTTCAACAATCACATTTGATGGATTGAGATTATTTGCACTGACTAATTCATGGACAAAGCGAATGATAATATCGCTTGGTTGATGATACAAAATATTGCGGTCTATTTTCACATGGGATGGGTTTAACCCGGCTAAACGAGCGACGGAAGCATAACCGACACCAAAATCATCAATGGCAAATCTAATTTGTAATTGACTCACATATTCCAGTAATTTTTTCTTAAAAAATGTTAAGGGCGATTTTAATTGCACCCCTTCGTTAAATTGGGGTAATTCTGTTTTTTCGGAAATTTCTAATATGAGATTTCTTGATGTAATAGTTTTTTCTTGCAGTACTTGGCGTACTGTTTCAAAATAGGCGGTTCTAATTAAAGATTCAGGATAAACGTTAACTGATAAGGGTACTATATCTTTAGATCTGTTTTGTTTAGATTGTTTTCTCGCTTCTTGATAACTAGAAGTAGCAGTTCTGAGAAAATATTGATCGAGTTCAACGATAAATCTCGTTCCCCACATTTCCGCAGCTTGAAATAAATCTACAGGTGCAGTTAAAGTATCGGGATCTCTAGCTAAGGCTTCCCAGCTACTGATAAATAGTTCGTCAGGATCTAAATGCAGCACTGGTTCAAAATAAACTATCATCTTTTGCAGGCGATCGCAAAATAGCTGAAATCTGCGTTCATATAAATGTGCGGCGATAAAGCCAAAGTCTTGCTTTAAATCATCGAGAATGACAGCTTCTACTAAGGCTGGATTATGGGAGAATTTCTGAGCAGCCTGATAAAAGCTAGATAATATCCTGCCATAGATATCACCTAAGAGATAGGAATCTTGGGGAATACCACAAACCACAATCACCTCAGCTTGTGGTAAATCTTTTAAAGGGATAAAGACAAAAGCTTTTCTTTCACCATTTGTATCTTCATGTAGTCGATAAATTCCATGATAAGCAGGGTTAAAAATTGCTACCTGAGAAACTGTAGGTAAAATATGTGTATTTAAGGTATTGAAATAAAATTTTTGGTCGATATCTTGCCCCAGGTTGCTATGAGATTTAATATATAAATTATCTGCGCGATCGCTACCCAGAATAAATGCTAAGTCAGCCTCTGAAGTTTGTCTAATAATATTTAAAATATAATTATTAATAGTCTGGTAATCTACAGCTAATCTTTCTTTAACTAAGTTAGTGAATTGTTGAATTAAATTTTTTATCAACGATTCGTAAGGTTCAAGAAAGTTCCGTAACTGGGAAATTGGTGGTTGCAGATGATATAAATCTCCTGATGGTTTAATTGTGCCTAAATTTATGTTTTGCGAGTGATGATCTGGAATATCTTCTAGTTCTGGTTCTGTTGTTATGTTATTTGTTTGATTATCCACAATATCAAAGCTTGCATTCAAATCTCCCATGATTACCTTTAATAATAAAAATACAAAAGTAGTATATCGTTTTTATTCTCTAATAGCTGTTGACTGTTGATTGTTGACACTTCGACAAGCTCAGTGCGGCGCTGTTGACTGTTGATTGTTGACAGAGTTAAAAGCCTTGTATTGTCAGGGTTTTATCTTAGCTTGATGTCCTAATCTATCTGGCTGCAGCTACAAATGTTAGGTTTCGTTACATAATTACAATTGCCTACTTACAGCAGAACTTTGTGTTGTGTTTTTTATAGCTTACACAAAAGGACACAATCATATTGTGCCCTTGGCTGAGGCGTGAATTTAGCTGAAAATCAGTGTAAATTGCTTATTTTTTCAAAAATCTCTGACGCATACGTACTACAAAACTATTCACCTCTGGTATCTTTAGCCATGTAACAAAGACAGCAAATACAGCAATTCCTACTAAGCCAGCAATAGATACTTCAATGAGGAGAATGACTAAATTTGTGGATTTAAATACCTGCTGACAAGCGACTAAAGCACCATAGCTAGCTACCCCAGAAACTATGCTCCCAGCAGTTAAACCGATGATGGGTATACTCCACTCGCGCCAAGGTAAACCGTCAAGTTTGCGATTGAGTATCCATAACAGCATTAACATAGAACTACAATTGACGCCTACGGTAGCTAAGACTAAACCAGGTGCGCCAAAAGGTTGCACTAATAACCAATCTAGTAAGGCGTTGAGGAAAATATTAAAGGTACTAATGCGAAACGGTGTTTGTCCATCGCCTAAAGCATAGAATACTCGGACTAAGACATCACGCCCTAAATAGGCAAACATGCCAATACCATAAGCAATTAGCAAGGAAGAAACTAACTCTGTTGC
Source organism: Calothrix sp. FACHB-168 (assembly GCF_963889195.1). Taxonomy (NCBI): domain Bacteria; kingdom Bacillati; phylum Cyanobacteriota; class Cyanophyceae; order Nostocales; family Calotrichaceae; genus Calothrix; species Calothrix sp. FACHB-168. The sequence goes on along the minus strand of NZ_CAWPNJ010000036.1, from coordinate 8,762 downwards.
ATCTTGTTTAAAAGCACCCCGTTCATAGACTATTTGCACAATGGGCACGGATAGAACTACCATGAGTGCGCCTAAAGGTAACATAGTAAAGGCGGTGAGTAATAATCCTTGACGGATGCGTAATTTCAAGTCCGGCCAGTTTTCTGGAGCGGCAAGCTTGGCAAATATTGGTAATAATGGTAACAAAATAATGTTAGAAATAATCCCTAGAGGTGTTTGCACTAGAAGGTTGGCATAATTAAAACCAGCCGCAGCACCGGGGATAGGGCTAGCAAAGTAAAGGGCGGTAGCAAAATTAATCGGCATCATTCCGGAGGAAATTGTCGCCGGTGTCATAATTTTAATGACTTCTTGAACTCCAGGGGATTTAAAATCAAATCGCAGCTTTAATGTTCCTAATCCTAAGCGCCACTGTACAACTAACTGTACTACCCATTGCAGAATTGCGCCGGCTAAGGTTCCCCAAGCTAACACCATACCGCCGACGTAAGCATATTGTGGGAGAATAATATCTTTGCCATATTGCACGGCTAAGATGGCAATACCAATGACAACGGTAATGCTAGATAGTAAAGGGCTAAGGGAAAGCAACCAATATTGATTTGCGGCGTTGAGAGTCCCAAAGCCAATACCGATAAAGCCAGCAAATAAAGCCATTGGTGCCATAATTTGGATTTGTTGGATAGCGATCGCTCTGGTTGTTCCATCCAAACCATGTCCAATGACATCAACTAGCTTATCTGCAAAGAAAATTTGGGCAAATGTGACTATTAATAATATGCCACCCACAAAGGTTGTGACTGTTTCTACCAAAGGCGCAGCTTCTTCTTGCTTGCGTTTAGCTAAAACACTGACAATGGCACTATGTAACGGCCCGTTAACACCACCGAGTAAAATTAATAAAAACCCTGGAATAATATAGGCATAACTATAAGCAGTAGCAGCAGCACCCACACCAAAAGCCGCAGCGATCGCTTGCTGTCTGATTAAACCGAATATTTTACTAATTAAGGTAGCAATGGCAACAATGCCAGCAATTCCAGCGAAAGAACGAGAGGGTTTTTGGTCTTGTTTTGTCACGAATAATACCTGAAAACTCTTGCTGAGTCGATATCTATACCAATTCAAAATTCGCGCATTCAAAATTCAAAATTAAGAATCCTGACAGGACAAGGTTTAGGCTTGTGTATCTGTCGTATTGTCTTTTAAATTTGGTATGAAAACATTAACCTGAAATTTTGTGGTTGTCAGGCAATTTTTCATCATTGGGATTTTCAATTTCTCATTTTTCCATCAAATATAATTTATCCCAAATTGTCGGGGTGGGGCGGGGAGACCCCGCCCCTACGGGTAAATTGATAATATTAGGGTGAGGGTGTGGCTGTAGGGGATGGTGATGGTGTTGGTGAAGGGGTAACAGTCGGCGTTGGCGATGGTGATGGTGATGGTGATGGTGTGGCTGTAGGGGATGGTGATGGTGTGGGTGTTTCCGTTACAGTTGGCGTTGGCGATGGTATGGGTGTAGGCGATTCGGCGTTGATAGTCAGCTGATAATCTGCTGGTGAGGATGCGGTATTTACAACCACAAATTCATAAAATCCAGCTTCGGGTAAGGTGGTGGATAAAGTGCGTTTAGTGGAATCTTCTAAAAAAGCGATTTTTCCAGAAGGGGAATAAATTGACAGCAAAACTTTATTATTGGCTTTGAGATTCACTTCCAAAGCTTGCTCTTTCGCCAAATCAGCGATAAATACTTTACCGTTAGTTGCACTTAGCTTACCGCTAACTGTTTTACTTGTGCTTCCGGCATCAAAGGTGATTTTACCAAAGGCGCTATTCGCTAAGATGGCGTTGAGTTTATCACTCACAAAGGCGTACCATACTTGTCCTGTGGGTTGATCGATAAATTCTTTACCGCGCTGGGTGGGGAAAGTGGCGAAAAAGGCTGCATCGCCTAAATCGTATAAAGAACGACTACCGACATTAATTTGGTTAACTGCAACTTTCCAGCGATCGCGTTCTGCTGTGGTATATGTACCTAGTTGTTGACGGGCTTTGTTACTCAGTGGTGCTAGTTTAGTTAATGTATCCCCTGCGAGTTTATCCCATTCTGCCCGTAAACTTTCATCTTCCGGGCGATCGCTGAAAGTGCGTCCTGTTAAACTGGGGTTTTTCTCCCAAAACAGTTGATTAACTAATTTTACAAAAAAGTCATTATCTATACCCAACTGCTGACGGCGATCGCGCAATTTATCTTTGCGTGCTTGTTCTTCTGGGGAATATTGCGGAGGGTTATTAGTGACTGTTGGTGTCGGTGAAGCGGAAATTCCTCCACCACCGGGATCGCCGGGGTTAATTACCTTACTGATTCCCCACAAACCTAAACCTACAACTCCTGCGGTTGCTATACCTACCAGCAAAGTTTTGGTTGATGTCCAAGAATCTCCTGGTGGGGGAGGAGGAGAAGCTACAGGAACGGAGGGAGTTGGATAACGGGGAGAAGATATGGCTATAGTCTCCGTTGCTGTGGTTGGCTGATGGGGTTGAGGAATTGGTGCTGGTGGTGGTGCTTGGGTAGGTGGTTGGGTGGGTATGTAGCTGAGTCCCTGGGGTTGGTTGAGGATTTCGAGAACTTGACGCGCCGATTGATAGCGATCGCCTGGTCTTGGCGATAACATTTTATTTAGTAACTCTGCCAAACTCGGACTTAGACTAACTTCCCTTTGCCATTGCCAATCTAGACTATAGGTATCAATTAATTCCTGGGGCTGTTTACCTGTCAGTAAAACTAACATGGTAGCCGCTAAAGCATATAAATCGCTGTGGGGAGATACCAAACCAGTTTGCATTTGTTCTGGGGGTGCAAATCCCACCTTACCTAGTAAAGTGGCGGCTGGCGGCGAAGCGACAACACCGGGCTGATAATATTGAGAAGCTACCGCAGCTACAACTTGTTTCACGCCGCCAAAATCAATTAATACTGGTAATTGATCAACTTGACGCAGAATTAAATTATCGGGGGAAATATCGCGATGAATTACGCCTAAAGCGTGGATATATTCTAAGACTGGGAGAATTTGCTGTAATAACTGTCTAATTTCCGCCTCTGTAAACCGCATATTTTGCTTGAGGCGATTATTTAATAAAGAATTATAAGCTTGTCCTTCGACATAATCTTGAACTAAAAATAAATATTCCTTACCTGCTAAATTTATACGGAAATTTTCGCGAAATCGGGGAATTTGGGGATGTTGCAGTTGGTAGAGAACGCTAGCTTCCCGTTGAAATAATTCCTCCGCCTTTTGTAAAACGTAAGCCGTTTGTACCTGGGGAGAAAATTCCTTTAATACACAAAGTTCGCGGAAACGGTTGATATCTTCCGCTAAATAAGTCCGTCCAAAACCACCTTGACCAATTTGACGGACAATTAAATAGCGATCGCCTAAAACTTGTCCAGGTTGAATATTGTAATTTATAGGTGTATCTGATAGTTTCTCACCGCAAGTCAAGCAAAACCGACTACCTGCGGGATTTTCATGTCCTTGGGAGCAATAAGAAAAAGGCATATTAATTAGTCATTAGTCATTTGTCATTAGTCATTTGTCAGTTCTTGGCTGTCATTTGTCAAGCAGTCAACCGTCAACAGCGTCGCACTGAGCTTGTCGAAGTGTCAACCATCAACAATCTAGTTGCCAGATTGTACCTTACTGACGCGATCGGCTGCGATCGCATACCAAATTTGACCATAAGTTTGCAGGTTGCTTCTTTCGCCTTGTTTTCCGGGAAACAAGCGATCGAATTGTGTATTAGTATCTTTTGTTAATTCTTTTAGCGTATAATCACCGAACTGCCCAGCTTTTGCTTGTTCCCTCCATCTGTCGAAATCTTTTTGTGAGTAGCTTCCTAGTTTACGACGAGCTGGGCTACTGAGTTGAGCCTGTTCCAGTTTTTGTAACAAGTTTTCGGCAATACCAGCCCATTCATCCCGTAATGGTGCATCTTCTGATTTCCCGGTGAGGGCGCGTCTTTGTAATTCTGGCTTTTGGGCGTAAAACAAATTATCTACCATGCGGATGAAATATGCTTCGGGAATTTCCAGTTGTTGACGACGACTGATAATTTGACTCAGACGCCCTGGTTGTTGGTTTGATTTATCGTTAACTGGTTTACCGATAGGATTGGAAACTGTGGGCAGTGTGGGTAAGGAAATTGACGATACGCCGCGAATAATGGCATTAACTGCCGCAAAACTCCCCGCAACAATTAAAACGATTACCGATGTTCCCAGCATACTCACCGCAAACGGACGCATCCACACAGGAAGCGGCATTTTATTAGCGATTAATTGTGTTTTCTGGTGAATTTTACTGATAACTTGTCGTGTTTGTTTACCCCCAGGCGCGACTATCATCGTTTTCAGTTTAGTAATTTGCGGATTTTGGGGTTTAGCCGCTACTGTTGCGCCTTTTGTTGGTAAATCTTTCAATACTTGATTAGCATTCTGATAACGTGCATTCGGTTGATATGCCAACATCTTTTTAAAGACAGCTTCTAATTTGGGACTAAGTTTAATTTCTTTTCCCCACAACCAAATTCCTTGATAGCTGTCATACAGCGCTTGTGGTTCTTTCCCTGTCAACAGCACCAAAGCTGTCACAGCCAGAGAATATAAATCGCTACTAAAATAAACTTTACCTTGGCGCAGTTGTTCTTCGGGAGCATAGCCTGTTTTCCCCAACAAAGTATTATGTACCGCCAACTGAGTAAACCAAAAACCTTGAGAAGCCGGTAACTGCTTCACTCCACCAAAGTCAATCAACACCGGGAGACTATCAGAACGTCGCCAAATCAAGTTATCGGGGGAGATATCGCGGTGAACTACATCTTGAGAATGGAGGTAAGCCAGCACCGGTAAGATTTTTTCTAATAAAGTTAAGACTTCTTCTTCGCTAAAAGTCTGCTTTTGACTTTGACGCTGTTCTAACAACTGGCGGTAATTATCACCATCTATATAATCTTGGACTAAAAAGAAGAAATCTTTACCCCCTAATTTCTCTTGTAGGGAAGCGTGAAATTTGGGGATTTGCGGATGCTGGAGTTTTTTTAAAGTCTTGGCTTCTCGTTCAAATAACTCCTTCGCTTTTTGTAAATCCTGGGGATCTTGAACTTGTGGCGCAAATTCCTTAAGTACGCATTGTTTATTTGCTTGATTTTTATCCTCAGCCAAGTAAGTGCGCCCAAAACCACCTTGCCCTAATTGACGTATAATTTTGTAGCGCTTATCCACAAGCTGCCCGACAGGTAGAGGTAAAGGTTCACCGCAGTGAGTGCAAAAACGGTTACTGCCATTATTTACGTGGTTTTTAGTGCAAAATACTTGCATGGCGCTGAGGGATAAACTAGGTTTTTAGAAATTGCTACAACAGGCAATGTTCCAGTTACAGAAATTTTCGCAATTTTACCCCAGTCCAGCAAGTAGCTATGGCTTTAGGCGGCGATAAAGCGTGTAAAAATTATTAATTAATGCTCAGAGACGCGATTCATCGGTTAGAGACGCGATGAATCGCGTCTGTACAATTATCATTAATCCTCCTTGTCCCCCTTGTCTTCCTTGTCCCCTGCCCATTACTGGGAAACTTTGAATTCTAAAACTTTGCTTTTACCGGGATTCATCAATCCATAGGGGTCAACCATTTCTTTAAATTTTAACTGTTCGGGGTCAATGACTTTTCTACCGCCGTCTTCGATGATGTATGTATGGGGATTGGCGATCGCAATTCCTTGGGCTTCGTGATATTGGATAATCTCATTGAGGCGTGCTTCTGTGGTGTAGCGCACGAGTTGTAAACCACAGGCTATCACCGCACCCCTGACACGGAAAAACTCTAAATGCATCATGACTTCATCCCCAAAGTGATGATACATCTGCTCGACTAATTGCAACTGCGGATCGGGAGGAAACAGGCTTTGCAAATAGGTAATGGAAGTATCGACAGTGCGGGCGTGTAAGGTGGTGTGATTCCAGGTAAATTCCGCTAAATTTATGCCTTTACCTGTATCCTGTGCTGATTTTTGGTAAGTAATTTCCCCGCCATATTGTTGAACTAATCCGGGTAAAAATTCCAGACTTGGCTCGGCTACCATTAAAAATACTGCATGTTTACCTGGGCTGATATATTGCTGTAAGGCTTGAAAATATTCGGGAATTGGCGATGCAAACACAGTAATTAATTTTTTCATCATGCCATCAGCATTACCCAAAGCATAGCCAAATTTAGCCGCTTCCATGAAATCGTCAAAGGTAACAATTACTTCCGCCCAAGGATAAGCAGGGGCTAGGGGCAGTTCAACTTGAGTGATAATGCCATTGATACCCCATGCATGATTGACCTTTTGCACATCATCGCCCCGTAACTCAATAATCTGGGGTTCCTCTTCTAAAGTTACCACTCGTAATCCGATAATATTACCGCGATCGCCTAATAAACCATATTGAATTGAACCAATCCCCCCGCTACCCCCAGCAATAAAGCCCCCCAGGGTAGCTGTACGGTAGGTAGAAGGAGCCATTCTAATTTCCCAGCCAATCTCCCGCGCTTTTTTATCCAAAGCTGCCAATTTCACCCCAGCTTCCACCCTTACCACTGCTGGTTTTAGCCAGAGAACTTCACTCATTTTTGTCATATCCAGGATGACACCACCATGTAGGGGTACACATTGTCCATAATTCCCCGTACCCGCACCGCGTACAGTTACAGGTATACGGTGTTTAGCGCAGGTTGCAGCCACCTTAATCACTTCAGCTTCATTGGCGGGACGCACCACAATATCCCCGACTTTCCCGGCTAATTTAGGGACGAGAACTGGGCTAAAGGTGTGATAATCCTGGGATAATTTAGCGACTTGGGCGGTATCGCTGATGATTTCGATATCTGCAAAAGCAGCAGTCAGGGTATCTAAGTTAAGAGTTGTCATGAGAATTTTATCCAATTTGTAGGGGCATGGCACTGCCCATACGTGTCAACTTAAGCTTAAAACCTTTATCTATCTCGTTTCCAGCCTCTGGCTGGAAATGCATATTCGTGGGCTACTGCCGACGGGCGTTAAATATGCAGTTTCACATAGAATTGGTATCAGCAAGCAATTTTACAAATAACCATAATATGTGAAAAATATTTATTATAACTATAGTGAACAAGTTGTAAACCGGATTTTTCTAGTTCTTGGAGAATTTCTGGCATCTCATATTTATGATGTCTCCAAATAGTAATTTCCTCGTCTTTTAAAATTTCCAAATTCTTATCAATTCCCAAATTGTTAAAAACCACAGTATAATTTTGATGAAATTTGATATTGGCAATGATACTATCGGTTTTTAAGTCATACTTTCTGACAAGTTCGCAATCTTCAGCAATAATTCCCACTTTGTTTTTAATCCATGCGTAAATTTCTTCTACATGATATTTACACCCACCTCTGGCTTGACCATCCCATATAGAATTAGAGCCACTTTCGTTAGTAAACACAAGAAAATCGTTTGTTTTCATGCTATTTCTAAAGTTTTGCAGTACTCTAATCCTGTCTTGATGATTCCCTATAGTCACACCTAAATGTAAAAATATATTGGCTATACTTGGAGTAGCTTCAGAAGTTGAATTTTGCCAAAGCTCTGCGGAAACAGTACTAGTTTCTATATCAATTGTGTCACTATTAAATTTAATTAATGGAAACCATTTAGTAAAATTTGCCTTTGATAAAGCCAAGAGTTCTTTGCTAATATCTAAAGCAATATATTGATTAATTTTATCTAATTTAGAAAGTTGTGCAATGAATTTTTTAACTGGATAGGAATTACCTGCACCCACATCAATAATATTGACTTTAGTACAATTTTGATGATTGCCGTTAATATACTCAAAATTTTTCTTTAATAAATCAATCTCTACATTTGATGTTCGATACCATCGAGTCATCAGATATTTTTGATAAAAATTACTCCAAATTCTTCCACCTCTACCTTTGTAAGAATATTTTAAAGGAATTTCTTTGCGAATTTCTAATGCCTGAATTAAATCTAAAACCTCTTTTTTAGAGAAGATAGAGTAGAATTTAGCACTTGGCTCTATACTCCGGATCAGAGAATTAGGACTATCTGAGGAGAATTGTGAACTACTGGAAAAAATGTTCGCCATGATTGTTTGGATTTGTTAGGTATGGAAGCTGATGAGCATTTCATTAGTGCTGTTTCTAACTAACCCAAGAAGTTAAAGTCTTACCCAGAAATTAAATAATGGGTAAGACTCTGACTAGTAATACCAATTTTAAAATTTTTACTACATATCCATTATTTCTAGGGGTGCAATGCTTTGCACCCCTAATTAATGTATTTGTCGCATTCTTTTTTACACTGGTATAAGCACTTGGGCAGAATTTATTGCATCATGTCATTATCAATGAAGCTTACTCATTCCTTTAGGAATGCTACGCATCATTTGCTTCTCCATAGGAGTACGGATAATGTGTAGCAGTAAGCTTCATAAATTCATTCGGAAATGGCTTCTCTAGGAGAGACTGTACCATCAGGAAGGCAAAGTCAGAGGCTTTATGCTTGACACAATGACTGTAAATATTTTTTACAGCACTGAAATTACTTTATTGAATTTTAACCTAACTTGCGGGAAGTCCCCAGGTGTAGTTTACGGAACCTGGGGATGAAAGCAAGGGCTGCGACGATTGCATCTTTGACCGTCAACAACCGTAGG